>CAJQKK010000199.1 GCA_905478895.1 uncultured Flavobacteriales bacterium
CATTTCCGTAATACAGGATGGGCAATGTGCCGATTCCAGTGTGTGCACTGAAGCTGACGCTAAACGAATGCGCTCCACCGATGGCTTCGGTAATGAGCATGGTGGATTTGAAATCCAACCCCATTCCTCCCAAATCTTCGGGTACGGAGCTACCAATGAGTCCCAATTCTCCCGCTTCTTCCATCAATTGGGGAACGAGTCCGTCCTCTTGTTGTTCGATGCGCTCCAGGTTCGGGATGATGCGTTGCTCGACAAAATCCAGCGTCATTTGTTTCATCATCAGCTGCTCTTCCGTCCATTCTTCTGGAATGAAAATAGCGTCTGCTGTGGTTTCGCGGATTAAAAATTCGCCTCCGCGCAAGGCCTTTGATTGATCAGACATATTACTACCTAATTAAACGTTCATCATTTCGAAAACTCCTGCAGCTCCTTGGCCGGTGCCAACGCACATGGTGACCATCCCGTAACGCGACTTGCGTTGGTGCAATTCATTCATCATTTGCACGGTTAGCTTCGCGCCGGTGCATCCGAGTGGATGCCCCAGTGCAATCGCGCCGCCATTCGGATTCACCCGCTCGGGGTCGAGGTCAAGTTCCTTCAATACGGCAACGGATTGAGAAGCAAAGGCTTCGTTCAATTCAATCGCACCCAAGTCATTTTTAGTCAGTCCAGCTTTTCGAAGCGCTTCGGGAACCGCATGAATTGGGCCAACCCCCATGATGCGCGGCTCAAGACCACTTACATGATAACTCGCTAAGCGGGCGACCGGCTCAACGTTCAATTCCTTGAGCATTTTTTCGGAAACGACAAGCACGAAGGCTGCGCCATCCGAGGTTTGGGAGCTGTTGCCTGCGGTAACGCTTCCACCTTGTGCAAAAACGGGGCGCAACCGCGCGAGCCCCGCTTCGGAGGACTCGCGGCGCACACCTTCGTCGGTGTCCACCATGTGTTTTCTTTCCTGTCTTTTTTCGGCGGCATCCAAATAAACTTCCGTCACCTCAATGGGGGCAATACCAGGTGCAAATCGGCCCGCATCAATAGCGGCTGCTGCGCGCAAATGGCTGTTGAGCGCGAAGGCATCTTGCGCCTCGCGGCTGACGTCAAAGTCTTTGGCAACGGCTTCCGCTGTAAGCCCCATTCCCCAGTACCAATCGGGATTGGCTTTGGCAATGCGCGCATTGGGAACAATGCGCCATCCGCCAAATGGAATGGGGGACATCGATTCGATTCCACCGGCCAAAATGCAATCGGCGAGACCCGCATGAATTTTAGCGGAAGCAATGGCAATGGTTTCCAAACCGCTTGCGCAGTAGCGATTCACCGTCATACCGGGAACTTTCTCGGTGTCCAGGCCCATGAGGCTGACCATTCTTCCAATGTTCAAGCCCTGCTCCGCTTCAGGCGTGGCATTGCCGACAATGACATCGTCGATGCGTTCTTTATCCAATTGTGGGAAGTCACCCAGCAACTTGCGGATGACCTGTTCGCCCAAATCATCGGGCCGCACAAATCGAAATGCTCCTTTGCCGGATTTTCCAACGGGGGATCTGTATCCTCCTATGATGTATGCATTCATGGCTTTAGTTTCTTAGGATTTTGCCCTTTTGAATGAGGCTTTGCATGCGCTCCAGTGTTTTGCGTTGCATGCACAATTCAACAAATGCTTGGCGTTCCAAATCCAATAGATATTGTTCGGAGACTTCGGTTCGCTCGCTCAAATCGCCTCCGCACATTGCATATCCAAGTTTTTCGCTGATCAGCTGATCGTGTTCAGAAATGAATTTCCCGCTCTTCATGCTGTTGGCTCCCACATATACAATGCCCAATCCCTCTTGGCCGGCGACAGTGATGTCCTTCCGCTCGATTGGCATTGTGTAGCCGGAAGCGGCCAATTCCATGGCGGCGCGTTTGGCTTTTGCCAGTTGATCCCTCCGGTTTACGACAACTTCATCAATTCCCTCTCTTAAGTAGCCCAATTCAAAGGCCTCGTGCGCCGAAGTTGCCACCTTGGCCTGTCCAATGGTCAAGAACCGGTCGCGCAGCCGATTGATTCGCATGTCACCGTCGTGCATCTCATCGTTCAATCGAACGACAAATTCCTTGGTGCCGCCGCCTGCTGGGATGACGCCAATTCCGAATTCCACCAACCCCATATACGTTTCGGCGTGAGCAATGACCTTATCGGAATGCAGGCAGAGTTCGCAACCGCCGCCCAGTGCCATTTGGTGCGGAGCGGCGACCACGGGAATACCCGAATAGCGCATGCGCATCATCGTTCGTTGAAACAGTTGCACGGCATAATTCAGGTCATCCCATTCTTGTTCCACAGCGAGCATGAAAATCATGCCAACATTGGCTCCTGCGCTGAACTGTGCTCCTTCATTGGAAACCACCACACCTTTCCATTTTTCATCGCCTTCGGCGAGATCAATGACCTTATTAAGCCCTTCCAAGACTTCGGAGCCGATCGAATTCATTTTGGTGTGGAAGGCGATGTTCAAAATACCGTCCCCCAAATCTTGGATCGTAGTGCCAGTATTGGACCAAACCACCGATGACTCAGGGAGCCAACTGAGTGCGATTCGCTCTTCCTGGCCTGGAATCTGTTCGTATTGCTCGCTTTTGGGATTCCAACATTCTCGCACGCCATCTCGGTTTTGGTAGAAGGTACCATTGCCTTTTTCGGCGAACCGCTCAATCCACGTGGGTAGGTTCAGTCCTTTGGCTTTGACGGCTTCACAACCGGCTTCGAACCCAATGGCATCCCAGCTTTCAAAGGCTCCCAATTCCCATCCGAAACCAGCACGGACTGCATCATCGATTCGGTAAGGCGCATCGGCGATTTCTGGAACTCGTTGTGCCACATAAGCGAATACATCCGAAAAGATTCGCCGGTAAAAATCACCCGCTTCATCGGTACCATTGAACAGCAATTTTGTGCGCTTGGGCAAATCATCCACTGCCTTCGCCGCATCAAGGGTGGCAAATTTTACTTTCGTTTTGGATCGGTACTCTTTTGTTTTCAGATCGAGTACTAGAATTTCACTTTTCCCATTTTCATCCTTGACCTTTTTGTAAAATCCAGCGCCCGATTTCGAGCCGAGTTGATCATGATCGACGAGGTGTTGAACATATCCGGGGATTTCAAAGACTTGCTTGCGTTCATCCGCTGGGCAATTGTCCGCGACGCCTTTTGCCACGTGAACAAGGGTGTCAAGGCCTACGACATCGCACGTGCGAAAGGTGGCACTTTTGGGCCGTCCCATGGCGGGCCCGGTCAGCTTGTCGACCGCTTCAACCGATAGTCCCATTTCCTCAACGGTGTGGAACAAAGCTTGTATAGCAAACACACCGACGCGGTTGGCAATGAATGCAGGCGTGTCTTTGCATAAAACTACTTGTTTGCCGAGGATGCGTTCCCCGTACCGGGCGAAAAAATCCAAGATTTCAGGCTTGGTTTGGGGGCCTGGAATGATTTCGAGCAACGGCAAGTAACGTGGCGGATTGAAGAAGTGTGTTCCGCAAAAATGCTGCTGAAAATCTTCGGATCGGCCCGCGCTTAGTTGCCCGATAGGAATTCCAGAAGTGTTGCTTGTGATTAATGTACCTGGTTTGCGTACCGCCTCAATTCGCTCGAACAATTGCTGTTTGATGTCCAAGCGCTCGACGATGACTTCGATGATCCAATCGCATTCGCCTAGCCTTTCCAAGTCATCATCAAAATTGCCAGTTTCGATGCGTTTTGCATATCGCTTTGAATAGATGGGCGATGGATTTGACTTCAAAGCGGTTTTGAGGTGGCCAGCTGCAATTCCATTTTTCGGTCCATCTTGCGTTGCAAGGTCGAGCAGTAACACCTCAGATCCGGTCTGGGCCAAATGACAGGCGATTCTTGATCCCATAACGCCTGAACCTAAAACGGCTACGCGTTTGATTTTGTGCAAGGGGAGTGTGGTCATGAATGTGTGGGAGATTTGGGAGGTTGACTTTGGATGGTTTGGAGAAGTTCTTCCGGGTGATCCAAAATTTCATTCAAGCGTTTCATTTCTTCGAGCAGACGAGTGACGGATTCGATTCCGAGCAGATCGCGCAGTCGTGTATTTACCGTTACAACAAGGTCTCTTGCCTGCCTTCTGGCTGCGACACCTTCTTTGGTGAGAAAGACCCGAACCACCCGGCCGTCTGAAGAATCGGGCACACGTTCGATCAAACCCAATGTTTCCATTCCACGCAGTGAACGGCTGAGGCTTGTGGATTCCATGCCCATTTTTGGGCCGAGTTGAGTCGACGGGGTTCCTTCGCGCTCCGTATGAAGGAGAATGAACACATAGGAAAATGGGATTCCCCGACGTTCTGCTTCAGAGGCATATAAACGCGAGAGTTTTGTCCAGCCCCATCGCAAATGAAAATCGATTGTGTCAAAGGGCTTCATGCTCCTAATATAGCGATGAAAGCTATGCGTGCATAGTAAAGCAGTAAAAAATTATGCACGCATAGTAAATATTCATCCAAAACACATTGAAAATGGCTACGCCATCATTCAGACTAGCTTGCCGTCTGAGAGCTGCAAGATGTGATTTCCACGTTGAGCAAGTTGCTCATTGTGCGTGACGACAATAAAGGTCTGCTGAACGCGCTCTTGCAATTCGATAAACAAGTCAAAGAGGGATTCCGCATTTCCAGAGTCCAAATTGCCGGTTGGCTCATCCGCTAGGACAACACTCGGTCGATTCATCAGTGCTCGTGCCGCTGCCACGCGCTGTTGTTCTCCGCCGCTCAATGTGCCTGGTGATTGATTCAAATGATCTTTAAGGCCGAGGTCGACGAGGAGCTTTGTCGCGTATTCTTCTGCATTTTTTTGGTCGTGTCCCCCGATCCAAGCGGGCATGAGCACGTTTTCCAACGCGGTGAATTCAGGAAGCAAACGGTGGAATTGAAAAATGAATCCGATGTGTTGGTTGCGGAATGCTGCCAGTTGCTTGCGGCCAAGCGTATGCACATCTTCATCTCCAATGCGAAGCGTTCCGGCATCGGGAGTGTTGAGGGTTCCAAGGATTTGCAGCAAGGTGGTTTTCCCTGCACCTGAAGCACCGACAATGGAGGTGATGTCTCCCTTTTGAATGTCCAAATTGATTCCCTTAAGGACTTGCAATGAGCCAAATTGTTTCACGATGCCGCGGGCTTGAATCATGGTCGCATTCATGTTTGCAAACTACATCAGAAACCGGCCTTCTGTTGCCTACATTTGCACCGAATTTTGATAATACGGACATGAACATTCACGAGTACCAAGGAAAATCCATTTTGAAAAGTTTTGGTGTGGCCATTCAAAATGGCCGCGTAGCGGACACGCCTGAGGCGGCTCACGAAGCTGCTGTTGCCTTGGCGGAAGAAACCGGTACATCGTGGTTTGTTGTAAAAGCTCAAATTCACGCGGGAGGAAGGGGAAAAGGAAGTGTCACAGAAACAGGTTCACGAGGCGTTGTAATTGCCAAAGGCTTGGCTGAAGTGAAGGACAAAGCAGCAGGCATCTTGGGGGGGCACTTGGTCACCGCACAAACAACTGCCGACGGAAAGCAAGTGAGCAAGGTGTTGATCGCTGAGGATGTATATGGTCCCGGAGAAAGCGAGCCAAGCGAGATTTATATGAGCGTGTTGCTCGACCGAGCCAATGGCCAAAACATCATCATGTACTCGCCACAAGGTGGAATGGACATTGAGGCAGTAGCGGAAGAGACGCCAGAGCTCATCTTCAAAGAAGCCATCGATCCGGCGCTGGGGCTGCAAGGATTCCAAGCGAGACGAATTGCATTCAATCTGGGGCTTTCGGGAAAGGCGTTCAAAGAAATGACCAAGTTTGTTCGCTCTCTCTACAATGCATATGTCGGAAGTGATGCCACGATGTTCGAAATCAACCCCGTCCTCAAGACATCTGACGACCGTGTCATAGCTGTAGATGCCAAGGTTTCATTGGACGGCAATGCCCTTTATCGGCACAAGGACTACGCTGCGATGCGGGATGTGACGGAAGAGGATGCTACCGAGGTGGAAGCGGATGCGGCAGGGTTGAATTATGTCAAGTTGGATGGTAACGTGGGGTGCATGGTCAATGGCGCCGGACTTGCCATGGCGACCATGGATATTATTAAATTGAGTGGTGGCGAACCCGCAAATTTCCTCGATGTTGGCGGCACGGCAGACGCAGCACGTGTGGAAAAAGCCTTTCGCATCATCTTGAAAGACCCTGAGGTGAAAGCAATTTTGGTCAATATTTTTGGGGGAATCGTGCGCTGCGATCGGGTCGCTCAAGGCGTTGTAGACGCTTACAAAAACATGGGCAACATTCATGTTCCCATCATCGTTCGCCTCCAAGGAACAAATGCTTCTGAGGCCAAAGAGCTGATTGATGCTTCCGGACTTGAAGTGCGCTCTGTCATCCAGTTGCAGGATGCTGCCGATGCAGTGGCTGAGGTGCTGGCCTGAAGGCAGGGGTTGAGAAAACCTTTTAATCCGATAGTTTTTCAATCATCAATAGCCCATCCCTCATGGGCATGAGCGTTGTGCGAATGGACTTTCGGGATGCGAGATCCTCCGTCATTTTTCGCAAAGCCAACGCTGTCTCATCAGGTGCAGGGTGATCGGGGAGTACTTTTCCCCACCACAGCACATTGTCGACCAGGATCCATCCTCCAATCCGGGTTCGATTCAAGCACAATTGGACATAGGCTGGTGTCCGCAGTTTGTCGGCATCGATCCAAACCAAATCGTAAGGTCCATTGAGGTTGGGAAGTGCGGTTAAGGCTTCGCATGTATGGCGACGCACTTGATCGAAGATCCCGGCTTTTTTCCAGTGTTCTTCTTGGATGGCGTGCAATTCGTCATTGGGTTCGATGGTGTCGATTGTCCCTTCACTTTGCAAACCGGCAGACAGACAAATAGTGGAATAGCCGCTGTACGTTCCCAGTTCAAGAATGTGCCGAGGGCGAATCATTCGACTGATATTGGCCAGAAAACTGCCCTGTACGGAATCACTGAGCATCTGCGGGCTCAACACGGTTTGCCACGTTTTTATCCGGAGGGATTTGAGGACAGCGTTTTCGGGCGTGCTATTCGCTTCGGCATACTGCAGAAGCGGATCGTCCATGTCATGGGGCTCCTTCAATGTAGATTTCAATTGCAGCCAAGGCCAAATTCAGACAAGAAAATGAGGAGGTCAGAAGCTCCTACAACACCGTCAGAATTCATGTCGGCTTCATCCAAGCAATTGTTTTCGCAATCAAAGGTGCCCAGGAAGATCAAGAGATCCGCGGTTCCAACGGTATTGTCGTTGTTCAAGTCTGCCAGGCACGTAGTAGTTTCACTCGGGCTGTAAAGGCCATTGCAATTGTTGTCAAACCCTTGGCCGGTTCCCTCTGCCCCGGGGTAGATATTGGGGTTGTTGTCATTGCAATCGCACAAGTTGGTCCAGTCGTCGGCGTCATTGTCCGCAATTCCAGCGCATTCATTGAACCCTGCTTCGCAATTTGCCAAAGCACATTCAGCACAATCCTCTTCGCTGCCAAAAGCACACGCAAGGAAACAATTGGCGACGATGCACGTAACCTGTTCGCCAAAACAACCAATGCAACTATTGGTGAGCGCGAGTTGTTCGGTCATGCAGGCCACAAGGCATTCTTCGCCGTCATTCAAGCATGCGATACCACAATCCAAAGAAACGGTTTGAACGTATTCGGTGTTCTGACAGATGTAATCCAAGTCGAAAGATGTGCAATTTCCTTGACCACGGGCCTCAATCGTCGCACAGAGGCTAAAACAGGCTATTCCGAGCCAAAAAAGGACTTTGTAATTTTTCATCGCCATTTAAAATACGGATTTTCCGTGATTTTACCCAACAAAAGGAAAGAATTAAAGCAACCTTCGCCATTACCTTCGCCATCCGGATGAGCCGAAAGAAAAAAAATAATGCCCGCGTTCGGCTGGATAGTGATGGTATGGTCTTCAGCACCCAGCCGGGATGGGAAGCCATGGAGGAAACTGAGGCCTCGTCTACCTCCGCTGCCACTGGCAAGCAGCTGCTTTATGTTAGCCTGGATCGGAAGCAACGCGCCGGTAAACCGGTGACATTGGTGGAGGGATATTCGGGTGATGCGATGGCATTGCTCCTCCTTGGGAAGGAACTCAAGACCACTTGCGGAGTGGGCGGTGCGGTCAAAGACGGTTGTATATTGATCCAGGGTGATCAACGAAAAAAGGTAATTTCCACCCTGGAAGGCAAGGGGCATCAAGTCAAAAGCAAAGGAGGATGAGCAACGAAAATTTGGATAAAGCAGCGAACAGCAGTCCGAAAGTGAGCAAAATAGAATCGGATTTGCCGGTCTACTTTGCCAAAACCCTAGCGGGTATGGAACAACTGATGGTATCGGAGTTGGTCGATCTCGGCGCCATTGCTGTGAAGGATGTTCGGCGAGGTGTTGAGTTCAAGGCCGACATGTCGACCTTGTTTCGCGTTTGCCTTTCCAGTCGTTTTGCGTTGACGGTCTTGCGGCCGATCCTGTCCTTCAACGCCCAGAATCCAGATGAACTATACGAAGAAGCGAAGAAGTGGGAGTGGGGAGCTGTGATGACGGCGCATTCGTCTTTTGCGATTGATGTGACGGTGCATTCTTCCATTTTTACACACTCTCAATTCGCCATGCTCCGATTGAAGGATGCCATCGTTGACCATTTCAGGGAGCAAGGGGGAATTCGTCCGGGCGTCAACCGAGAAGATCCAGACATGCGCATTCATATGCACATCTCCAATGCGGCAGTCACGCTGTCACTGGACGCGGCGGGTCGTCCATTGAGCCGGAGGGGGTACCGTCCTGCAGGAGCGAAAGCACCTTTGAATGAGGTGCTTGCGGCGGGCTTGTTGGCACATTCTGGCTGGAAACCGGGGACGCCATTGTACGACCCCATGTGCGGTTCCGGAACCTTTACCATGGAGGCAGCGCTTTGGACGGATGGATTGCCGATTCAATGGCATCGTAGGAAGTTTGCTTTTATGGATTGGCGTGGATACGATGATGAGGAGTGGTGGCAAGTTCGCGACGAAATGAAGGAGCAGCGGAACAAGGTGCATACTCCCATGTTTACCTGGGACAAAGATTTTGGAGCGATTTCACAAACGCGGCAGGCGCTGGCGAATATGGAACTGGACGGCATCACTGAATTGGGGCGGGCCAACTTTTTCAAGATGCAGCCACGCACAGAATCAGGAGTGGTGGTCTTGAATCCACCCTATGGTGAGCGCCTCGATTTGGAGGATGCACCTGAATTTTACAGCGCGATTGGCGATGCGTTCAAAACGAATTGGTCTGGATTTTCTGCATGGATCATTTCGTCTGATGCCGAAGCATTGAAAAGCGTGGGCTTGAAAACCAAGCGAAAAATTCAATGCTTCAACGGACCGCTGGAGTGCCGTTGGGTGGGATTCGATCTTTACAAAGGCAGCGTGCGAGATCCGCAAAGTTCTACCGAAGTGATCGAACCGGATCCGGAATCAACAACCGAGACGCCCGATTGATTGCATAAAAAAAGCGGCCCCACTGGAGGCCGCTTTTTTATTCGCTAATTTATGCTAGGCTCCGCTCAGTGCTTCAGCAATTGAGAAACCAGGCGGCTTTGTCCCGATGAAAATTCCACCGTGTAGGTGCCACGGTCGAGGTGGCTTACATCGATTGTGGGGTAAGCATTCAGGATGTTTTGATTGTATACCGTGCGCCCTGCCGCGTCATAAATCCGCAATTGCCCGGGAGTTTCACTATTCAATCGAACTTGATCCTGGGCGGGGTTAGGGTAAATGCCCAATTGCAACGGCAAATTGGAATGGCCCAATCCATTGGTCGCTCCTTCCACCACGTCTGAGGCATTTCGAGGTTCAATTTTATACTCCTCGAACGTGTAATGCAAACAGCCGGTGATGGAGTACACCTGCTCTGCCATCCAGCCGTCCTCTGGATAATACATGTAGTCGTTGGTTTTGATTTCACCGCTGCCATCGTCGAAAATAGCCTCGCCATAATCGGCGTCTGCCACGGTGCAAGTGGCGTTGATGATTTGGACTAGGCATCCTTCATGGGCCTCACTGGCTGCCAACTCACCCGTGGTCAAAGCCATGGGCGCTGGCAACACGTTGTCCGAACTTACGACATTGTAATAGGTCAGGTTCACCAATTCGGTGACGTCATAAAATTCAGCAACTTCTGCTTCGATGATGATTTCGTCTCCAATTTCAGGGGCCTGTGTATTGTCATAGACATACACGCCATTCCACGGACCTTCGCCATCTTGAATGAAAAATCCAATGGTGCCTGATGTGGCAGACGTGACGTTATTGGCCGTTACGATTCCAGTAGTTGTGACCACCTGTTCAATCAGTGGGGAGCTGAATAATTCCCCTTGAATTTCCGCAATGGTATGCGTGATGGCCTGCGCCGATCCGCTGTTTTGAATTCCAATGCATCCGAGCAATGCGAGTCCAATCGTGTAAATGTGTTTCATGTAGAGGTTTTTGTGAATGTACCTTTGGCAAATAGACATGAAAAACGACAAACCACAAAACGGGCGGGGCGTGATGTTGATAACAGGCGCAACTTCGGGTTTTGGCGCTGCGGCGTCCCGCATGGCTGCGACAAAAGGGTTTCAACTTGTGTTGACGGGCAGAAGAGGAGAGCGGTTGCGCGCGCTTCAAAGTGAATTGGGGAGGGCAGTACTTAAAATTCTCGACTTTGATGTACGCGATCTTTTGGCTACGCAGCAAGCCCTCGCGGCATTGACGGAAGCTGAAATTCCAAATGTGTTGGTCAACAATGCGGGGCTAGCCGTCGGAAAGGAGCCCATCGATCAAGGCTTTTATGAGGATTGGAATCGCATGATTGACACCAATGTGAAAGGACTCTTGCACGTCACCCGAGAATTGACTCCACGAATGAGAGCGGGAGCGCGGATCATTAATATCGGAAGCATTGCCGGCCGGCAAGCCTATCCGGGGGGAGCCGTCTACAATGCATCAAAATTTGCAGTGCATGGATTGACAGAGGCTATGCGAATGGACCTTTTGCCCCGCGGAATTCAAGTTGCCCAAGTTGCACCCGGAGCAGCAGAGACTGAATTCAGTGCTGTGCGATTCAAAGGTGATGAGTCCATGGCAAAGAGCGTATACAGTGGTTACCAACCCCTTCAGGCCGAGGATGTCGCAGATGCGGTTCTATACATTGCCACGCGTCCTCCTCACGTGAGCATCCAGGACCTTCTTATCATGCCATCCGCCCAGGCGAGCGCCTATCATTATCACAAATCATGATCCACCAACACGAACAGGGAGTTGATTCGGAGCGAATTTGCATTCAGCCCAAGATTGTTTTGTCCGTTTTAACTTTTGCGCTGATGGCCTCTGGGTGTGGCTTTAAATCAGAACAAGCGGATTTAATTGTGCACAACGCCACGGTCATCACTATGGATGCTCAAAACACCGTGGCGAGTGCCTTGGCCATCAAAGATGGACGTATCATCGCGCTCGGAGCAGAACGCGAGGTGCTCAATAAATATAGTGCGCTCGAAACCACAGATGCGAGAGGGGGTGTCATTGTGCCGGGCCTTATGGATGGCCACGCGCATCTGGTCGGATATGCTGACGGACTCTTAGAAGCCAATTTGTTTGCCACCGACAGTTGGGAAGAGACCGTTCAACGGGTTGTGGAGCATGATGCGGCTCGCCCCAATGAGTGGGTCGTTGGCCGAGGATGGGATCAAAACGATTGGGAACTCCCTCGTTTTCCGAGTAGCGCTCTGTTGGATCTTTATTTCCCGGAGAAGCCCGTCGTGCTCGAACGGATCGATGGCCATGCACTGATCGTAAATCGCGTTGCGCTTCAACGAGCGGGTCTTTGGCGTGCATCCATTGTTTCGCCAGAGGGTGGTGAAATCCTAAAAGGAGAAGATGGGTATCCATCCGGTGTCCTCATTGACAATGCGTGTGCATTGATCCAAAAACATGTTCCCCAGCGCGCAGTGGAGGAGCGATTTAACGCGCTCATGGAGGCCCAACAGAGCTTGTTGGCTCAAGGGCTCACATCGATTACCGACGCAGGTCTCGCTCCGAGCGAAATCCTTCGCCTTGATTCGCTCCATACCAGTGGTGACTTGAAGCTGCGGATCAACGCCATGGTCAGCTCAGCCGATTCCTCCATTGCATGGCTGAGAAGCAATGGGCCGATTCGCAAGGATCGATTGACGGTACATTCCGTGAAGTTCTATATGGACGGTGCACTTGGATCCCGCGGAGCGCTCCTTCTCGAGCCCTATTCTGACCGGCCAGGTTGGCACGGCCTCGGCACACAAGACGGTACTTGGTTTCGTTCGCAATTGGAGGCATTGGCACAGGATAGCTTGCAAGCCGCGACCCATTGCATCGGAGATTCTGCCGTTCGCTGGGTGCTCAATGCTTACCAAGACATTCTGGGAGGCACCAATGACAGACGTTGGCGGATCGAGCACGCGCAGGTTGTGGCTCCTGAAGACTTCAATGGTTTCGGCCGTAACAGTGTTATACCCTCGGTCCAACCTACGCATGCCACAAGTGACATGTATTGGGCTGGCGAACGATTGGGGCGCAACCGCATACGCCGGGCATATGCGTACCAAGAACTGCTGCGTCAATTGGGCATGGTCGCTCTAGGAACGGATTTCCCCGTAGAAGACACCGATCCGCGCAAGACATTCTTTGCAAGCGTATCCCGTCAAGATGCCAGTGGCTATCCCAAAGGTGGATTTCAATCCAGCAATGCATTGACAAAAGAACAAACCCTTCGAGGCATGACGCAATGGGTGGCATTGGCTCAATTTCAGGAAGCGGAACTGGGCACCATCGAAATTGGGAAGTGGGCAGACCTCACGTGGATGGATCGCAACTGGCTCACCATTGCTCCGGCCGATGTGCTCGAAACACGTGTGCTTGGAACATGCATAGCGGGAGAGTGGTTGTATTTGGCAGAACGATGAAGTTGAACCCAGACAATTCCAAGGCACCAAGGCAGCTACTTGCATTGCTCATAACGTTTGCGCTTGCGGTGTGCATCGGCGCGCTGATCTTGGACCCCAGTAAATCGTTGCCCGTTTTGCATCCGGCAGATTTGAATCCGGCATTGGTGGATGCACGGGATTGGAATCGGGCGCAACACAGTATCACACCTTTCGATTTGATCAATCACCATGGAGAACACATTCAGCTTGACGACGTGCTTGGTCAGGTGCTTATTGTCGACTTCTTTTTTACCCGGTGCGCGACCATCTGTCCGATCATGACTTCCAACCTTACAAAGGTGCGTGATGCGTTTCATGGGGAGGAGGGTTGGAGAATACTGAGTCACAGTGTCACTCCGAAAGCAGATAGCGTGCCTGTTTTGGCAACTTATGCGAAGCGCATGAACGCTGAACATCCAAATTGGTGGTTTCTAACGGGCGAGAAAAGGGAGGTCTATCGATTGGCCCGACGCAGCTATTTTGCCTGTTACGATGAATCGAATGGAGGAGATGGTGGGCTGCAAGATTTCGTGCATACCGAGAACGTTGTGCTGGTTGACCCACAAGGACGGCTGCGGGGATTCTATGATGGAACCAGTGAATCATCTATAAACCAGTTGATTGAGGATTGCGCTTGGCTCTTGCAAGAAAAAAACTAAAAAAAAATGCAGATCTGCATGTGGAAATCAAATTACCCACTGTACATTTGCGCCCGCTTTCGAAGGAAAGTGAGTTCATTGAAAAGCGATTCGCACTGGAGTAAGCCGTAAAAAGCTTCAGTAAAATTTTTGAAAAAAAAGCTTACTTCTCCTTGCAGGTTTGAAAAT
>CAJQKK010000200.1 GCA_905478895.1 uncultured Flavobacteriales bacterium
AAATTCCCGCTCTGGCTCACGCCAGAACAGGTAAAAATTCTGCCCATTTCGGATCGTTTTAACGAATATGCCGAAAGTGTTTCAAAAGTCCTTGAAAATCACGATATTCGCGCCCTCGTTGACGACAGGTCTGAGAAGGTGGGAAAGAAGATTCGCGACGCCGAATTGGAAAAGGTTCCCTACATGCTCATACTGGGAGAAAGCGAGGCCCACGATGGAACGGTCTCCGTGCGCAAGCAGGGCGAAGGGGATGTCGGGGGTATGAGTGTCGAAGCATTCGCTGAACTGATTCAGTCAGAGATTGCGGAGATGTTGAAATAAAGTTTGTGTCATTTTAAAATCCTGAGCTATAGCAATCCGTAGAAAAAGGACCCCTTACAGGGGCCGCGTCCGAAAGGAAGATCTTCACAAGATCAACGACAAGATTACCGTGTCGGAGGTCCGATTGGTGGGAGACAACGTGGATTCGGCAGTAATGTCGACCCCAGCAGCGTTGGCGCTGGCAAAAGAATTGGAACTGGATTTGGTTGAGATTTCACCCAAAGCCGATCCACCCGTTTGCCGAATCATCGAGTACAAGAAATTCCTCTACGACCAGAAGAAGAAGCAAAAGGAGATGAAGGCCAAGCAGCAGAAGGTCGTTGTCAAGGAAATCCGGTTCGGACCGAACACGGATGACCATGATTTCAACTTCAAGGTGAAGCATGCCAAGAAGTTCTTGGAAGAAGGATCAAAGCTCAAAGCTTATGTTTTCTTTCGAGGCCGAACCATCGTCTTCAAGGAGCGTGGAGAAATCCTCCTTCTGAAGTTTGCGCAAGAGCTCGAAGAATATGGAACAGTGGAACAACTGCCCAAACTCGAAGGAAAGCGAATGACCGTTCTGTTCAATCCGAAGAAAAAATAACCAATCATAAAATCCGAGGCCATGCCGAAGATGAAAACCAAAGGAAGCGCCAAGAAGCGTTTCAAATTCACGGGAAGTGGAAAGATCAAGCGAAAGCACGCTTTCAAAAGTCACATTTTGACCAAGAAAGGGACGAAGCAGAAGCGAAACTTGACGCACACGACAACAGTCGCTAAGGCTGATGTTAAGAGCATCAAGGCACAGCTTTGCGCTTAATCGCACGATCAATCTCAACCAACCGGTACGTTTAACCCGGTAATTGGCTTGTCAAGTTTGGATATGTCCAGCGCCACTTACCAAAAAGAACTTTTAAAATGCCAAGAGCAACCAACTCAGTCGCGTCGAGGGCGCGCAGAAAAAAAATCCTCAAGATGGCCAAAGGGTACTACGGTGCCCGCAAGAATGTTTGGACCGTCGCTAAAAATGCGGTAGAGAAAGGACTTCTCTATGCATACTCAGGAAGAAAGCAGCGAAAGCGTCAATTCCGATCCCTTTGGATTCAACGAATCAATGCAGGTGCACGCCAGCACGGCATGTCGTACAGCGAATTCATGGGGAAGTGCTCCAAAAAGGGCATTGAACTGAACCGTAAAGTTTTGGCAGACCTGGCCATGAACCATCCAGAAGCTTTCAAAGCTGTGGTGGACCAGGTGAAGTAAACGGTCCCCATTAAAATGAATGAAGCCGGCGCAAGCCGGCTTTTTTCGTTTGCAGAATTGGGGATAGGATTCTTTCGAACATGTACTCACCAATTTTTGCTTTTGCTTGAAGAAATGTTCTTTTTTACCAGAAATATCCTTCTTATGAGAAAACATCTTTACATCTTTCCAATTGTCTTTTTGGCAATCGGTTGCGGCCCGCAGGAAACCACCCTGTCCAATGCCGAAGTTGAAGCCTTTGTGATCGAGCACATTACGGCCCAGGTCGGTTTTGAGGCTGCAGTGGAACCGTACAAGTCCGGACTGTCCGAAGCATCGAAGTATTATCATCCCAATATGGATGCACCGTCCACTGTTAATCTTGACAATGTAACCGCTGAATGGTTTTACGAAGATTCGGTGACCGTTGATGTATTGGAATTGCACGTGAATGGATCAGTAGCGAGCGCTATGGGCGTCATTCACTTTCACAACTTTGGTTTTTCAGGTGATCGGTACTTCCACGGAACAGTTGTCAAGGAAGGGAAGGGCTACCGCTGGGATCGCTGGTTCCATGTGGATGGTGGATTGCTCGCAAAGAATGGAATGGAGATTACATCGGAAGTGGAAGGTGCTGAGGACCTCTGCAATGCGATGCTTTACCAATCACTGCAAGGCAATGTTGACCTGGCAAGTTCCCTATCCGATTCCTTGCTGGTATTGGATCCAGAAATGGCGCTTGCGGGTTACGGAAATATGTGGAAAGCTTGGTTCAATGATGATGCCGCAGAATGGGATCGTTTGGCGGAAGAAGGCTTAGCGAAAGCCGAGGATGAATCACCCGTCATTGCTTATTTTCTCCAGTCGTTGATTGGTGAGCCCGCCGATCGCCTTAAAAATGCTCAAATGGCGCATGGCTTGGCACCTGATTCACCGATTACGCAAGTGAACTTGGCGTGGATCATGATGGCTTTTGATTTGAATGCTGAGGCTAAAATTATTCTAGACCAATCGATCAATCGCTGGGGCAACATCGGAAGTGGCTTCAACTTATTGGGATATTGGCACATGGGAGAGGGCAACATGGAGAAAGCGTTGGATTGCTTCAATATGTATGTTCGCCTGGCACCTGAGGTGCCCAATGCCTATGATAGCCGAGGGGATTATTATGTCAAAGTGGGTGATGTGGAATCGGCGAAGGAAAACTTTGAAAAAGCCATTTCATTGAGTCCTACATGGAATTCTTCTAAACCGAAATTGGCCGCGTTGGAAGAAGGAGCTTAACCTCCTCGTGGGATGAGAAATCCAAAAGGCCCAGCATCTTCGCTGGGCCTTTTTTGCTTTTCCGTTGCAAGGGTGCCATTGCACGCCTGTCACCTTCCGGTGATCGCACGCTCTTTAGCGCGAGCTGCAACGGTATAATCGGGTTTGATACGAAGGGCTTGGCTGTAATCCTCAATTGCTGATGAATTCATGCCCAAGCTTTCGTAGGCCAATCCACGGTTGAAAAACGCTTGATGGTAATAAGGCAGCCGAACAATCGCCTCAGAGAACCAATGCA
>CAJQKK010000201.1 GCA_905478895.1 uncultured Flavobacteriales bacterium
GCAGAGGGATTTCGATGGAAATTTTTGCCTGCTTCAAAGGCGGAGCAGCCGCGGACTTGCCTTGAATTGTTTGACGTGAATTTTGAAACCGTGGAATCGACCGTTTACCGGGATTCCATGGCCTGGCGTCTGGATCCTTGCCCCAAAGGAAATGCGGTGGTTTTGCAGGTTGCCTCCCGAGGTTTAGCAACGTTGAGTACGACGCATGTAGCGTTGCTCCAGGCGTGGGATGATTCCCTTGTGCATTGGGCAGGTGGTGCCTTTGTCAATTACATCCAATCGGAGGTTGCACAGCGTCGTTTGGCGCAGAAGCAAGCCGTGAACTTTGGGGGCAATCCAGAATGGGATTTGGAAATGCTCATTGCTCATCCGCCCTCAGCGTTATGTATTTATCCTTTTGGCAACCCAATCGACGATGCAAGTTGGTCGAAAGATGTTCCAATTGTCCCAATTCTGGAATACTTGGAACCACACCCCTTGGGACGAGCTGAATGGATGCGGGTCTTTGGATGGATGGTCAGTGAGGAATCAGGCGACAAGGCTTCAAACCGTTTCCAGCAGATTTCGGCGAGGTATGAAGCGTTGCGAGCATCGCCCAAGGAGTATGGGAAGCTTCGGGTATTCACGGGGAGCGTGGAGCAAGGCGAATGGCATGCTCCAGGCGGAAGTAGTTTCATCGCTCGATTGTTGAACGATGCAGGAGTGGAGTATGTTTTTGAGGAATATGAGGGACGTGAAAATGTGCGGATTCCATTGGAAGAAATGATGAAAGTCGGCAATGCATCGGATGCTTGGGGGCTTGTTGTCCAGCACACCGGCGATTCTTTCGGAATGCAAGACTTGCTGGCCATGGAGGACCGAAATCGCCTCATCATTCCCGCATCGAATAAAGTATTTGCAGCGAATACAGCTCAATGCGATTACTTTGGATGGTGGGTGGCACGTCCCGACGCGATGCTCGAAAACGTGATGTGCCTTTTCGACGGAGGTTCGTGTGACCTGGAAGTTGAACCTTGCTTTTCTTGGTTGAAGGAATGAATTATACAGCAACTGTTATCTTGACGTTGGCCGCCATCTTCGGTTTGGCGCTGAGTCATCTGCTCTCGGGTTCCACGAACATCGACTGGGGAGAGTTGGGTTTGTGGTTCAGCAACGCGCCAACGATTGCGGGCACCGTGTTTTTCGAAGTTCGACTCCCTCGGGTTTTGATCGCGATTGCAGCAGGAGCAGGCCTGGGTATCTCAGGGCTGATGATGCAGACGTGGTTTCATAATCCGTTGGCGGGTCCTTCTGTGCTCGGCGTGACTTCCGGAGCAGGCATGGCTGTTGCTTTGGTTGTTTTGACGGGAATGGGAGGTGGTTGGTTGGCGAATGCCTTGGCAGCGAGCGTGGGAAGTTGGTGTGCTCTAGGACTCGTGCTTTTCGTTGCGAGTCGGTTCCGTGGCCTCGCCTCGCTGCTGATTTTTGGCCTCATGCTCAATTACTTGTTGGGTGCGTTGGTCACCGTATTGCAGGCCGAGGCGGAAGAAAATGCCCTGCAACAATTTGTGTTCTGGGGCATGGGAACATTTGGGCAAGCCTCTTTGGTGACTGCAAGTGCGGTACTCATATTGGTTTTGGCAGCAAGCAGCATCGCGTTCAAGCAGTATGAGAACCTGGACAAATGGACCCTTGGAGCCGTCACAGCGAGAAGCATGGGGGTGAATGAATCCCGTTTGCAGAAGATACTCGTCGTATTAACGGGGTTGCTTGCAGGATCCATTACGGCAGTGTGCGGTCCCGTTGCATTTTTGGGCTTAGCCACGCCACATTTGGTCAAATTGATCATCCCTTACCGCAGCCACAATCGATTGATTCCAATGACGGCCTTGATCGGAGCCCTGCTCGCTTTGCTCGCAGATTGGGGCGTGAAAGGATGGGGAATAGCGGATAGCGGTTGGCCACTGAATGCCGTGCTTTCCATGCTGGGAGCACCCTTGGTGATTTGGGTACTCTTGCAACGTAATTTTTCCCGATCATGAAGAGGGAGGGAACAAACGGGAACGAACACGTTATCCGAGCAGCTAACCTCACGGTGGGTTATTCGGGTTATCCGCGCGTTTTGTCTCAGATTGACTTTCAATGGGAGGGCGCAGGCATTCATTTGATCATTGGAGAAAATGGCTCCGGCAAGAGCACGCTCATTCGAACCCTCGCTGGCTTGCAAAAGCAACGCGGAGGAACTGTGTTTTGGGGGAATGAGGATGTCTCTCAAATTTCATCGACGCGACGAACGGCCAAAATGGCTTTTGTACAAAGTTTGCCACCGCGGCAATCGGAGCTGACCGTTTCGGAAGCGCTCGCCTTGAGCGGACGCAAAGAAGAGAACATCAGCCAATGGTTGCACACGTTTGATCTTCTGGATATGACCACCAAATCCCTTTGTGATCTGAGTGATGGATTGGGGCAACGGGTGATGCTGGTTCGCGCCATCCTCCAAGACACACCTTGGATTCTGTTGGATGAGCCCACGGCTTTCTTGGACGTGAAGTCGCGCCAGGTGATGTGGGCCCAATTGTCTGCATTGGTTTCCAAAGGCAAACGCGTCATGGTTTCCAGTCATGACTATCATTTGTTGGAAGGCAACCTCGACCTGCGCAGTGTCACAGCGATCCAAGAAAACCGGCTTCATGCTTTGAATCCAGCGGGCACATGCGCGGATTGGAACGCGCACATTTAATTCAATATGTTTTACAACTTTGGCACACGGCCAAGAGTGCAGGAGAATGGGGACTTCGTAGATTTGCAGCAACTTTAGCATTATGCCCTCCATCGCCCGTATGATTTTTGCCTTCTTGTTTCTGTCAGTCATCTTGGCGAGCATAGAATGGCTTTCGTTCCGGTTGCTTGGGAGAAAATTCGATCGCCGCCACAATTGGTTCCAGATCCGCTGGGTATGGCTTGTTTTGGTGGCGGTGATTTGGATTGCATTCGTCATCAATGGATTCATGTGGCCTACATGGAGATCGACGCACCCGCGTCTGTTGAGCGTGCTGTCCATTTCATTCTTTGTCATTTTCATTCCAAAACTGGTGATGGCTGTTTTTGAGGTATTTGAATTGGTGCGAATGGGAGGTTCCAAGGCGATCAACGTTGCCATGGGCAGCGCTCGTCCTATTTCAAGGCAATCATTCTTGACCCAACTGGGGTTTGGCGCTGCGGGATTTACATTTTCCAGCTTTCTGTATGGGGTAACTTGGGGGAAATACGCCTTCCGTGTGGAGCGCTTAACGGTTCCGATCGTCAATCTGCCAGAGGTGTTCAATGGATTGAAACTGGTGCAGATTTCCGATGCTCACCTCGGGAGTTTCATGAATACACCGCGGCCAGTTTTGGATGCATTGGAACAAATCAATGCTTTGCAACCGGATGTGATTTTGTTTACGGGTGACTTAGTCAATACCCACGCAAATGAGGCAGAGGCTTGGATTGATGCTTTTCGGATGCTGCATGCTCCCATGGGGAAGTTTTCCATTTTAGGCAACCACGATTATGCCGATTATGGTCCATTTGAAGAGTCCGAACGGGAGGATAGCCGAAAGCGCATCAAGGAAATACACGAAGAAATGGGGTTCAGACTGCTTTTGAACGAGCACCATCATTTTGAACGAGAAGGCGAACGAATTGCATTGGTAGGTGTGGAAAATTGGGGCAAAGGTTTCAGAAGAAGTGGTGACTTGAATGCGGCAATGAAGGGAAGCGATGCCGACAAATTGTGCGCAATCCTCATGACGCATGACCCGACGCATTGGGAAGAAGAGGTGATGGATGACAAAGCGCCCATTGATTTGACGTTAAGTGGCCATACCCATGGAATGCAGTTTGGAATTGAAATTCCGTGGTTGGGCATCAAATGGTCTCCGAGCCAATGGCGTTACAAGCGATGGGCTGGTTTGTACCAAGAATCCGGGCAATTCCTCCACATCAATCGAGGCTTCGGAGTCTTAGGCTTCCATGGCCGTGTGGGCATGCCACCTGAAATTACAGTGTTAGAAATCGAGCAGGCATAAGCAGCTTCGACGTAATATTGCGGGAGTAATCCCCGAAAACAAATACGATGTCAGACGATAAGAAAGTCATATTCAGCATGCACAAGGTCAATAAGGTGACCCCAGCAGGCAAGCAGATTTTGAGGGATGTAACCTTGGGTTTTTACCATGGAGCAAAAATCGGGATCTTAGGAGCCAATGGTGCTGGAAAGTCCACAGTGATGCGGATCATCGCCGGTTTGGATGAAGCATATACCGGCGACGTGACGTGGTCGCCCAACCTATCGGTAGGCTACTTGTCCCAGGAACCAGAACTGGACGAGAGCAAGACCGTGCGGGAGATTGTCGAAGAAGGCACGGCCGAAATTGTAGCAGTGCTCAAGGAATATGAGGAAATCAACGCGAAGTTCATGGACGAAGAAATCCTGAACAATCCCGATAAGATGGAGGCGTTAATCAATCGCCAAGCGGAGGTTCAAGATCGTATTGATGCATTGAATGCTTGGGAATTGGATACGAAACTGAACATTGCAATGGATGCCCTTCGTTGTCCTCCGGACGATGCAAAAATTTCAATGCTTTCGGGAGGAGAACTGCGGCGAGTGGCCCTTTGCCGCTTGCTTCTTCAGCAGCCGGATGTTTTGCTTTTGGACGAGCCAACCAACCACTTGGATGCGGAATCCATCGATTGGTTGGAGCAACACCTTGAGCAATACACGGGAACGGTTTTGTGTGTGACGCACGATCGTTATTTCTTGGACAATGTGGCGAAGTGGATCTTGGAACTGGACCGAGGGGAAGGAATTCCTTATGAAGGGAATTATGCTTCGTGGTTGGAGCAGAAGACAAAGCGATTGGCGCAGGAAGAAAAACAAGCCTCAAAACGGCAAAAGGAACTGGAACGGGAGTTGGATTGGGTCAAGCAATCACCCAAAGGACGACGCGTCAAGAACAAAGCCCGTGTAAACAATTACGAAAAAATGCTCGCTGAGGGAACCAATGAGAAGGACGCTCGATTGTCCATTCCGATTCCCAATGGTCCGCGTTTGGGCAATTTGGTCATCGAGGCAGACAAACTGCAAAAAGCATTTGGTGAGAAGCTCTTGATTGAGGATTTGAGTTTCAGCCTTCCACCAGCAGGAATTGTAGGCGTGATTGGTCCAAACGGGGCAGGAAAGACCACCCTCTTTCGGATGATCATGGACGAGGAGCAACCGGATGGTGGTGCATTCAAGAAGGGAGAAACCGTTGAAATCGGCTACGTAGACCAACGGCACGCCTCCATTGATCCGGAAAAAACAGTTTGGGAAGTCGTCAGTGGTGGGACGGATCAATTGGAAATCGGAGGTAAACTCTTCAATAGTCGAGCCTATGTGTCGAAGTTCAACTTCAATGGCTCGGATCAGCAAAAGAAATGCGGCGTGCTTTCGGGAGGTGAGCGAAATCGATTGCACTTGGCCATGACATTAAAAACGGAAGCCAACGTGTTGCTTTTGGACGAGCCTACCAATGATATCGACGTGGATACCCTGCGCGCGTTGGAGGAAGGAATCGAATCCTTTGCTGGTTGTGCGGTTGTCATTTCTCACGATCGGTATTTTTTAGACCGCATCTGCACGCACATTTTGGCCTTTGAAGGTGATTCCCAAGTGTACTGGTTTGAAGGGACTTACAGCGAATATGAGGAGAATCGAAAGAAGCGACTGGGTCAAGCAGGGCCGCAACGGGTGAAATACAGAAAGCTTGTCCGCGACTGAATACATTGGACGTTTTGCGCCGACGCCTTCGGGTCCGCTTCATTTTGGCTCAATTGTCGCCGCGGTGGGCTCTTGGCTGGATGCCAAGGCCGCTGGTGGGATTTGGAAACTGCGCATTGATGATTTAGATCCTCCCCGTGTTGCACCCGGGTGCATTGACTCCATTCTCCATTCATTGGAAGGGCACGGACTCCATTGGGATGGTCAGCCGCAGTATCAATCTAACTGCTTTGAACGGTACCAAGAAGTGCTGGAGCAACTGACCCATGCGGGCCACGTGTATTTCTGCAATTGCTCGCGGAAGGATTGGCAACACAGTGAGATTTATCCCGGCACTTGCCGTCCTCTTCAGCACAGCACGGGCCGTGGATTGCGTTTTAAGTCCTTGGATGGAACAATTGCTTGGGAAGATCGGTCGTTCGGAACGACGCAGATTGACGTTTCCTCTCAGGTAGGTGATTTTTTGCTGAAGAATGCCCACGGTATCTTTAGTTACCAATTGGCCAATGCAATCGACGATTGCGATATGGGCATCACAGATGTGGTGCGTGGTGCAGATCTGTTGACGGTCACAGCGGCGCATATCTCGCTGCAACGGGCGCTGCAAGCGAAACCCATTCGCTACCGCCATTTGCCATTGGCTTTGACCAGTGAAGGCGAGAAAATCTCAAAGGCAACGCACGCGCCAGCCGCTGCTGCAGAGGATGCTCCCGATACGCTGAAGCGTGCCTTTCATCATCTGGGACTGGGGGTCATTCCTTTGGACGATGTCCATCACATGTTGGACGAAGCCGTTTCAAAATGGTCGGTGGGACGGTGAGTGTTGGATTGTCGCGCAAGGGAAGTCATTCAGAGACCAAATTCGCTACCACTTCGATCATTTTTGAAAACTCTTCATCCTCGAATAGCCGGGTCAAAAATGCGATTTCACCTCGTTTGTCGACGACCACATTCCGGGTGACGCCCGATTTGGGAGCCGCGATTGAGTAAAACAGTTTTCCTCCAGGATCGGGTGCGATGGGATAGCTTATTCCCATTTGACTTGCAAAGTCAATTACCTTTTCGCGCGGCTCGTCCAAGTCCACTCCCAATAAGACGAAGTTTTCATGCCGAAATGGCGACCACACTTCTTTTTCCAAGTGCGGCATTTCTTTCCGGCATACTCCGCACCACGAAGCTGTAAACTGCAAGATATATGTTGTGCCAAGTAGGGATTCCCGTGTGAATGAGTTTCCCTGGGTGTCTTTTAAGGCGAAAGGAGGGATTGGATCGCCCACTTTGACGATGTAGCCGCGTTCATCCGCCAGAGGATTTTGAGCGCTGGACGAAAAAATAAAAATCCCAAGAGTAAAGAAAGCCAGTAGCGTAAATCGTTGCATGTTTCAATGTTGGCAAGGAAGGAAAGGAGAAGGTAACGCGCATTCTTGAGCGGATGCATAAACGGTTGTGCCTCGAATATCCTCAGTGCTTAGGCAGTCCTGTATGAATTGAGCGCATGTCCTGCTGCATGCGGTGTCACCCAACAATAAGTTGGTGAGCTCATGACCGGCGTTAAGGTAGGCGTGAAGCTGGGTGTGCGGGAGGCATTCCGCAGCGGCACCGCCACCTTGCAATAGCAACGCTCCCGGCGCATCACGTCGGCAATAGTGATGCATTGCTTCTCCGTATGGCACCAAAGCATCGCAGGTTCCGTGAAATGCCAAAAGGGGTGTTTCAGGAGCGTTTGCCAAGGGTTCCATGGCACCGCACATGCTAATGACTCCCTCGGCGTCGATGGATTTCATGTGATAGGCCGCGTGCAAAGCGGCATGGGCTCCTGCAGAACTGCCTCCAATAAATATGTTGGAGGGATAATAGGGGCGCAGCACAGATATAGCTTGTGTTAAATCTTCAGCTGCGGCTTCAATGGCCGCGCGCTTGGCTGCAGTGCTGATTCCACAATGAAATCCTTGGTCTCTTTGAAGCAGGCGGTAATCGATGGATGCCACATCAATGCCGTGGCCAGCTATTTGCTCGCAGAATTCCACATTGAGTGGATGATCGCGGGAACCTGCATAAAAGCCTCCACCGTGCAGGAAAACAAATAGAGGACGTTCGAAAGCATGGGCGGCGGATTCTGCTGGAAGTATCTGGGAATAAACATCCATTTGCAATGTCGTGGCCAAGTCTGCGGCCATGAATTGCATCGTTTTCACCGCCAGGTTTGCGGGAGGGTTTCCAGCAGGATTGCCGTGGAAGCCCAGAAGAAAGATGCCGAGTCCGATGGGAAGGAAGCTGAAGCAAGCAGTCCTTTTGGTCAAGATTTTTGCTTTTTGGTGGCAGACTCAGACGACCGCGGATGGAAATGTTCAATCTGGTCCCTCAGGAATCGGCGATCGAGGTGGGTGTAAATTTCGGTCGTGGCGATTTGCTCATGCCCCAGCATTTCTTGCACCGCACGAAGGTCGGCGCCTGACTCGATCAGATGCGTGGCAAAGCTGTGGCGAAAGGTGTGGGGAGAGATGCTCTTGCGAATCTGCGCTTGAATGGATATGCGGCGCAACATGGTGAAGGCCATTTGACGACTGAGGCCTCGTCCTTGTCGCCCCAAGAAAACGGTGTCTTCATGGCCTTTCATGGGAAGGATTTCGGAACGATACTGCACGAGGTAATCATCGATGGCAATGAGCGCAGTGGAACCAATCGGGACGATTCGAACCTTATTTCCTTTTCCTGTGACTTGAACCGTCTTGTCGACAAAATCAACTTTGGAAAGTTGCAATTCACAAAGCTCGGTGACCCGAAGTCCACAACTATACAGTACCTCGAGCATTGCCTTGTTTCGGACGCCTTCTCTTCGAGAAAGATCAATGCTTGAAATAATGCGGTCAATTTCTTCGATGCTCAGGACGTCTGGTAGTTTTCGCTCGGGTCGCGGTGAAGAGACCATTTCAACCGGATCAATGGAAATGATTTTTTCCAGCCGCAGGTACTTTGAAAAACTCCGGATTCCAGACAACATGCGGGCTTGGCTATTGCGCGCGATATCACGGTCAAATAAAAACTGCATGTATTGTTGAACCGTATGGGTGTCAACCTTGCCTGGATGAGGGACTGATTGCTCTTCCAAACAGTACCTCGAAAATTGATTGATGTCGCGCAAATACGCTGCGATGGAATTCTCACTTAAACCACGTTCGAGACGCAGGTGCTCTTCGTATCCTTTGATTGTTGATTTCCAATCTGATTGCACAGTCGACATTAGGGTATCCAATTTTGTTGTGTGGTGAGCAAAGCCTCTTGAACCGTGATTCTACTTTCTCCGCTGTATGCGGTAACAAATGGGCCAGGTAGATCGTGATTTGCTCGGATTTGAACGCGCTCATCGCGCGCAGCTTCGTATCGCGTGAATGAGCCAGTCATGTATTTGATCCATTCTTCATGCTCCACAATCATCAGGGCCTTATTGAATTGGTAGCGCTGAACAAAATGAGACGCAGGCACACGTTGGTGCGACGCGAGAATCTGTACTTTGAATCGAATTTCTTCGTGCGACGGCTCTGGACTTTGAAGATTCGCTGAAGCATCCTGTTGGCTTTGATTGCTGCCGTTTTTCGGCTGAAGGTCAACTTCCGTGGGATCGGACGGCGCAATAGCATCAAGCGTGAGCTCCAATGCGTCGATGGACAATTCCACCACTGTTCCTTGGATTACGGTGGATGCCTTTCCTCGAATTGTGCTCGAACAGGCCTCGGCATCTCCCATTACCCGATAGGAGACTTCAAAAGGGGCTTCAGGTGATTGCTGCCAGACGAACAAGATGGATTGGTCAAATACATCCCTCAAACTGGCTTCCCCGTCTTCAAGGGGCTCAGCCTTGCATTGCCCCAATAAGACGTCTTCAATTTTCAGGAACTGCCCAGGTTCGTGGCCGCTGATGGATAATGTCATTTTTCCCACATCGGGTCCGTCGGCTTGCCAGCTGCGAATGATGGAAAAATCATTTGGACTTGCCGAGGGGGAATTGACGTCTCCCTCCAAAATTTCCAACGACACATGATGAGGTTCGAATTCTATATCCTTCCTTGATCCGTCCGAAATGTAAGAGAACCATTGGGTGATTGTTCCCCCATGAAATTCCGAGGTGGCGGTCAATCGCATTTTGAGAAAGATTGTTTCTCCAGGTGAGGTGTCAACCCATATGAACTTGCCTCGGCCGTTTTCAAAGGAGAAAGAGGCGCCAGAGTCTTCAAGTGACTCAGCAACCACGCCTTTGGGGAATTGGGCTTGAAAACGAGCAAAGCCACCAGAGCTTCCTGTTTCGAGGCTCCATGTTGCAAGGGCCGTTTGTCCAACATGCATTTGTGCGGGCAAATCATGTTCTTCGACGATGCCATGGTTGAGGATTCCGGCGATAATCATCGGTCGAATCAACAAACTTGCTAGCCAGAAGTAGGGATGAAAAACAGTGCCAAGCATTCATGCAAGCTATCGCGAGGCGGGCTGTTTTTTTTGGCGTCCTTATGGAATTCTAAACAGGACTTTGTGAGTGAAGTGCGCGCATCGGTAGTGGGGTGGGGGTAAAAAAATAGTCCTGTCCCAACGTTTTGGGACAGGACCAACTTAACCAAATTATCACTTGATGCTTGGCGCTGCGGCCAAACTCACTTAAAACCATTACAAACGTAGAGGCTTATGTGATGTCAAAACGCCGGACTTGAATTGGTTATTGACACGCTTTCGTTAAAAAGTGCAAGTATTTGATTTTCTTTGATTGTTATCTATCTTTGCGCCCCGCTTAGGATAACACAAGAGAACATGAAAGAAGGAATCCACCCAGAGAACTACCGCGAGGTTGTGTTCAAGGACATGTCGAACGAGTACGCATTCTTGAGCCGTTCAGCGGCGACGACGAAGGAGACGATCCAATGGGAGGATGGAAAGGAATATCCTTTGATCAAAATGGAGGTGAGCCACAAGTCACACCCTTTCTATACAGGCAAGGCACAATTCGTAGATACTGCAGGGCGAATCGATAAGTTCCGTCAGAAGTACCAGAAGTTTGACAAGAAGTCAGCAGCTCAAGAAGAGGGCGCAAAGGAGGAAGGCGCTACTGAGGAGTCATAAATCACGGCTGTTAGGCATGAAAAAAGCCCTCACGTGAGGGCTTTTTTCATGCCTAATTTTTCGCGTTTGCAATCAGGTGAGAGGCGAGATTTTGGAAATTTCGAGGCCATATCCGATGTTTCCAATGGGGCGGTCGGTGTCTGTGAGGACATTGAGTTTTCGAATCCCCAAGTGCCGGATAATTTGTGCGCCGATTCCGTAATCTTTTGAATCCATTGGCGCAGCCTTCACTTCGTGCGAATTTCGATTTTTCGCGAAAACACGCAAGTCATCGAGAAGGCCGCCTCCTTTGGAGCTTCTGTTGATGTAAATGATTGCTCCTTTTCCTTCTTTTTCAATGCGCTGCATAGCGGCATGTAATTTTGGGCCTTTGCCAATGTCGAGCAATTGAAAGACGTCTCCAATCAAATGGCTGCTGTGCACACGGATAGGGACTTCGTCCTCCTCATTCCATTCTCCTTTCACCAAGGCCAAATGTTCCACGTCATTGGTAAGCTGGCGAAAAGCGATGGCCTTGAATGATCCAAAAGAAGTGTTGATTTCGGTTTCTATTGTTCGTTCAATGAGTGTTTCGTTTTGAAGCCGATATTCAATCAAGTCAGCAATGGAAACGACTTTAAGGTCAAATTTCTTCGCCAATTCTTGGCATTCGGGCAACCGTGCCATGGTGCCATCCTCGTTCATTATTTCGACGATCACTCCAGCAGGCTCGAATCCGGCCAATCGGGAAAAGTCAATGGCAGCCTCGGTGTGCCCTGCTCGGCGCAACACCCCTCCGCGCTTCGCGCGCAATGGAAAAATGTGTCCAGGCCTGCCGAGTTCCTCATTTTTTGTCGCAGGATCAATCAAGGCTTTGATTGTCTTTGCTCGGTCTTGAACCGAAATTCCGGTGGTGCAACCGTGGCCAAGCAAGTCTACTGATACGGTGAAAGGGGTTTCAAATGCGGCATTGTTCGCAGGGACCATTAAACCCAAATCCAATTCGTCGCAGCGATCTTCGATCAATGGCGCGCAAATCAGCCCTCGTCCGTGCGTGGCCATGAAGTTGACAACCTCGGGTGTTGCATGACGCGCAGCGACCAGAAAATCACCTTCATTCTCCCGGTCTTCATCGTCGACAACGATGATGACTTCTCCGTTGCGAACGGCTTCAATGGCCGCTGGAATGTCGTCCAGTTCATTCATGGTACAAAAGTAGGGATTGGAAAGGGGATGTGTGCCCTAAATTTGCCCCATGATTTTACCGATAGTTGCATTTGGAGATGCGGTGTTGAAGGCAGAGGCTGCCGAAGTCGTTAAGCCGCATGAGGGCTTGGCGGATTTGATCGAGAATATGTGGGAAACCATGTACGATGCGGATGGCGTTGGGTTGGCTGCCCCGCAAATAGGCCAGTCGATTCGGATTTTCATCTGCGATGGCTCGCCTTTCGCAGATGGCGAGCGGGGAGATGCCTCGTGCGTTGATTTCAAACGCGTGATGATTAATCCTGTGATATTCGAGGAGTCGGACGAGTTGTGCGACATGGAGGAGGGTTGCTTGTCCATTCCGGGCATTCGCGAAGGGGTTGAGCGGCCCGTTTCCATTGGTGTGGAATATTATGACGAGAATTGGGAGTTGAAAGAGGAGATGCTCACTGGACTAGCCGCGCGAATTGTTCAGCATGAAAACGATCACCTGGACGGGATGTTGATTACGGATCATATACCGCCCATGCGCCGAAGATTGCTACATGGAAAGTTGCGCGACATTGGCAAAGGCAAGGTGCCGGTCAGTTACCGGATGCGGTTTCCTCAGCAGCGCGGTCGATGATGAAGACGTTTGATCGAATCAAGTTTGGGCTCTTCCTTGTGCTCACTTTGCCGCTGCTGCGCTGCACGGAAGACGGTTCCTCAGAACGTTGCACAGATCGCCTGGCTGCAATTGCATCCATGGAAGAGCAGATGCTTGCATCCTCGGAAACATTGAACGCTGCATTGCGAAGCGATTTGATGCGCGCTTACGCGGAATTTTCGAACGGTTGTCACGATTATGAGCAGACGCCGGAATTTCTCTTTCGAAGGGCAGACCTGCTGCGTTCCGCGGGACAATTTCAAGAAGCGATGACCCAGCTTCGTGACATTCATGATCATTATAAGGATTTCGATAAGCGTCCCATTTGTGCGTTTTTGGTTGGCTTCATTGCTGAAGTTGAGCTCAATGACCGGGAACAAGCGCGAAAAATCTATGAGCAGGTGGTTGAGCTTCATCCGGAAAGCCCCGCAGCAATTTGGGCGAAACAGTCCATTGAAAGTCTGCCAGTGGTGCCATAGCAACGAAAGATCAATTCGGTCAAAAGCATTGTGTGATTGCAAAGGTTAAGTCGATTTCGCTTCATACTTTTGTGCCCAAATTCAAATGAAAATGGGTCAAAAATTCAGAGCTGGAGTATTGAGTGGAGAAGAAGTACGCGCCGTCTTTCAAGATGCGCAAAAAAACAAATACGCTCTCCCTGCTGTCAATGTCATCGGTTCAAACTCCATCAATGCCGTGCTTGAAACGGCCCGTGATTTGAATTCGCCCGTGATCGTGCAGTTTTCGAATGGCGGAGCGGTATTCAATGCAGGCAAAGGATTGAAAATGGATGACCAGCAAAATGCTGTCCTGGGTTCTATTGCCGGAGCGCACCATGTGCATGCCTTGGCAGAGGCCTATGGTGTTCCAGTCATCTTGCATACGGACCATTGTTCACGCAAGTTGTTGCCGTGGATTGACGGATTGTTGGATGCGAGTGAAGCACACTTCGAAAAAACCGGAGCACCTTTGTTCAGTTCTCACATGATTGATCTGAGTGAAGAGCCCATTGAAGAAAACATTGCGACGTGTACAGCCTACCTCGAGCGCATGCACAAGATGGGCATGTTCTTAGAGATTGAGCTCGGTGTGACCGGAGGAGAGGAGGACGGAGTAGACAATACGGACATTGACAGCAGCAAATTATACACGCAGCCCGAAGAAGTTGCCTTCGCTTACGAAGCATTAAACACCGTGAGCGACCAATTCACCATAGCAGCGGCATTCGGAAATGTCCATGGGGTGTACAAACCAGGAAATGTTAGTTTGACGCCAAAAATTTTGGACAACAGTCAAAAACACATCGAGCAGAAATTCAAGACAGGAAGCAATCCGGTGGATTTTGTTTTTCACGGCGGCAGTGGTTCGAGCGTAGATGAAATTCGTGAAGCCATCTCATACGGAGCGATCAAAATGAACATTGATACGGACATGCAGTGGGCGTTCTTGAGCGGCATACGCGATTATGTGGATCACAACCACGATTACCTTAAAACGCAAATCGGTAACCCTGAGGGGCCAGAGGTTCCAAATAAAAAGAAGTACGATCCGCGTGTTTGGTTGCGCCAAGGCGAAACATACTTCAGCGCCCGTTTGAAGCAGGCGTTTGAGGATTTGAATTGCGTGAACCGGAACGCCTAATGCTCAAATCATTTCATTTGAAGGCTTCCAAGTCACATCAGCGTTTGTTGGATTTGGCAAAAACGGATGGCCACCGATCGGTAACGGATTTTTTTAAAGAAGAACCAAGTCGTTACCATTCCATGCACGCGGAAACGAATGGGCTGATGATGGATTGGTCCAAGCAGCGCATTTCGAAAGCCACCATGGAAACGCTTCATGAGCTGGCGTCTGAGGCGCGCTGGCAGGAAGGTCGTGACGCTTTGTTTTCCGGATCTGCCATCAATCAAACGGAAGGAAGGGCAGTATTGCACATGGCGCTGCGAGCAGCGCCTGGCGACACCTTCAAGGTAGATGGTGAAGATGTTATGCCTGCTGTTTTGGAGGTGCGCAAGGCCATGTTGGCCTTTGCCGATGAGGTGCGATCCAACGTTGAGATTCACAACGTGGTGAACATCGGCATAGGTGGTTCTGATCTCGGTCCATTAATGGTGACCAAGGCCTTGCGTCGGTTCCATGATGGAGGTCCGAGCATTCATTTCGTGAGCAATGTGGATGGCGCTCATTTGGAAGCGGTTCTCGATGGATTGAATCCTAAAAACACGCTCTTCATAGTGGTC
>CAJQKK010000202.1 GCA_905478895.1 uncultured Flavobacteriales bacterium
GGGACAGCAACAGCCCCGAGGTTTTTGGCGTAGATGGTCTGGAACCGCTCGCGATCGTCTGGACCTACCGGTCGGTCGATGTACTTCGGCAACGGTGTTTCACCGAGCTGAAAGATGACCGCCATGAATTCTTCGTAAGAACCGTCGAACAAAAACCGCAACGTGCGGCCACGTGAGGTGGTGTTGTCGATGACTTCGGCTACGAGCTCGTCATTTTCTCCAAAATAGAGTTTGTTACCGATTCGAATTTTTCGCGCAGGGTCCACCAATACATCCCAAAGGATGCTTTCACGGTTCAGTTCACGGAGCAAGAAAACCTCGATCACCGCGCCTGTTTTTTCCTTGTTGCCATAAAGTTTCGCTGGAAAAACGCGGGTATCGTTCGCTACGAAAACGTCACCTTCATCAAACTCGTCGAGTACGTCTTTGAACATCTTGTGCTCAATGGTTCCCTTGTCTTTGTCTACGACCATGAGGCGGCTGTCGTCTCGGCTCTCGAGCGGGTCTTGCGCAATCAAATCGGGCGAAATGTCGTACTTGAAAGAGGATAATTTCATATAGAAGCGGGTTTCCGAGGGGCTGATGAATGGTCGGCAAATCTAATCAATTCGCAATCAAACGTCAACCGGAACTTAGTTATCGGTCATTGCAAGTGATTCTATGGTTTGGATGAGGGCTGGGAGTTGCACACATTTGGCAATCGGAAATGGCCCATTTATTGTCCGGCGAAGCGCAATCAAGTGGCCCCCGACACCCAATGTTTCGCCAAGGTCTCGGGCAATGGATCGGATGTATGTTCCTTTGGTGCAGTCGATTTCGACCTCCACATCAACCACGTTGTTTTGATCAATTACGCGGTGTTGCACCGCCTGGATTTTCAGTTTCTTGATTTCAATGCTGGCGCGTTTCAGCATGATTTCGCCTCCCTTGCGCGCTACGGCGTAGGCCTTTTGGCCGTTGACTTTTTTGGCGCTGTACCGCGGGGGCATTTGTTCGATGGTGCCACGAAGACCAGTGGCTGCTTGTTCGATGGCGTCAGGGGTCAAATGCGCTGAGTCGGCCCATGTATCAACGGGCAATTCGGCATCCAAGCAAGGCGTATGGGCACCGAGTCGGATGGTAGCGGTGTACGACTTGTCTTGGGCTTGAAGTGTTTCGATGCGCTTGGTGGCTTTTCCAGTGCAGACCACCAGCACCCCGGTCGCCAAAGGATCCAATGTGCCTGCATGGCCCACTTTGATTTTTTTGACCTTGAGCGCATGCCGCAGGTGCCCTCGAACCTTATTCACGACATCGAAAGAAGTCCATTCCAGGGGCTTATCAATCAACAGTATCTGCCCTTCCATGAAATCCTCCAGTTCTTTGAAGTTCATCACAGGCATTTCGGCTTCAACAATCATGGTGCAAGTTAATTACCGAATTCAAATGCACCGTGCTCAAGTAAGCGGCGATTCATACTTCGGGGCTGCTTCTTCCGCACGCAAACCGGCGATGTCTTCGAGCAAGCGGAGCGCGGCCAATGTTGATTGAATTCCTTCAATGCTCATTCGCAATGCGCCGTTGCGCTGGTACATTTTGGTGTCCTTTGCGTGATTCTTCAGGTAATTCAGAATTCGGGCAAAGGTTGCGCCCTGGAAAAAGGCACTATCCTCGTTTGCAATGAATGCAGCGATGAGTTTCCCACCTTTCAGAACAATTTTCTCCATCCCCAAGAATTCAGCCAACCATCGCAATCGTATGGTATCGATTAAGTCTTCGGTTTCTTGTGGTAAGGGTCCGAAGCGGTCTTCTAATCGTTCCTTGAAGGCTGCTAATTCTGATTCGTGGTCCAGGTCATCGAGTTCGCGGTAAAGGGAAATTCGTTCGGGAATATCGTTGACATAGTGATCGGGAATCATCAGGGCGAAATCGGTTTCAATCGCGGCTTCCGAGACGTATCGTTGATCCGCTTTTCGCTCTTCTTCGAACAGCTCTGCAAACGATTCTTCTTTGAGTTCCTGCACGGCTTCCGAGAGGATTTTTTGGTACATCTCGAATCCAAGTTCCGAGATGAAACCGCTTTGCTCTCCTCCCAATAAGTCTCCTGCGCCGCGGATATCCAAGTCGCGCATGGCGATTTGAATGCCGCTTCCGAGGTCGCTGAATTGCTCAATCGCCTGCAGTCGTTTGCGGCTCTCGTCCGGCAATAAGCTGATGGGCGGAGCGAGCAAGTAGCAGAACGCCTTCTTGTTCGATCGCCCAACACGTCCGCGCAATTGATGCAAATCGCTGAGCCCGAATTGATGGGCGTCATTGATGATCATGGTGTTGGCGTTACTGATGTCAATCCCCGACTCGATAATGGTGGTCGCTACCAGCACATCGAAGGCGCCCTCAATGAAACGAGCCATCACATCTTCCAATTGGTTCCCATCCATTTGGCCGTGTCCAATCCCCACGCGAGCGTCTGGGACTAGCCGGGTGATCATGCCCGAGACCTCTTGAATGTTTTTGACGCGGTTATTGACAAAATACACCTGCCCTCCGCGGCTGATTTCATAGGCGATTGCATCTCGAATCACCTCTTCACTGAAAGAAGCCAGGTGCGTTTCAACCGGCTGGCGATTGGGCGGTGGTGTGGCGATGGTGCTCAGGTCGCGTGCTCCCATCAAACTGAATTGAAGCGTTCTTGGAATGGGCGTCGCAGTGAGGGTCAATGCGTCCACGTCAGCGCGCAATGTTTTCAGTTTGTCTTTGACGGCCACGCCAAACTTTTGCTCTTCATCGATGATCATTAACCCCAAATCCTTGAATTTGACCCGCTTGCCAACAATGGCATGCGTCCCGATTAAGATATCTACCTGGCCTGCTTCGAGTTTTTTAAGGGTTTCCGTGAGCGCTTTGCCTGTTTTGAAACGATTGATGTAATCGACGGTCACCGGAAAGTCCCTGAGCCTCCGCGAGAAGCTGCGAAAGTGCTGCATGGACAAAATGGTCGTTGGCACCAGAACAGCGACTTGTTTTCCGTCTGCAGCGGCTTTAAAAGCGGCTCGAATGGCGACTTCAGTCTTGCCAAAGCCAACATCGCCGCACACCAATCGGTCCATTGGAATGGACCGTTGCATGTCTTTTTTTACCGCTTCAATGGCCGAATGTTGATCCGGCGTCTCCTCGAACATGAAACTGGCTTCCAATTCGTGAAGCATGTAGTTGTCGGGAGAAAAGGAGAATCCTTTTGAGTTCTTGCGCTTTGCATACAGCTTCAACAGGTCGAAAGCCAATTCTTTGACTCGCGTTTTGGTTTTGGCTTTTGTCGCTGCCCAAGTCCCAGTGCCCAGTTTGCTGATTTTTGGAGCGGTTCCTTCTTTCGAGGTGTATTTCGAAATCCGGTGCAACGAATGAATGTTCACGTACAATACATCGCCCCCTTTATAGCTCAAGCGGATGGCTTCTTGCTCTTTTCCGTTGACATCAATCTTCTGCAGCCCTCCAAATTCGCCGATTCCATGGTCGATGTGGACGACGAAATCACCCGGTTCCAGCGCCATCAATTCTTTCAGGGTCAACGCTTGTTTGTTCTTGCGGAATCCCTCCTTGAGTCGGAAACGGTGGTAACGCTCAA
>CAJQKK010000203.1 GCA_905478895.1 uncultured Flavobacteriales bacterium
TGATTTCGAGGAAATGATCAAGAATTACTTCAAGCGACGCGTTTGCCTTTGGCAATTCATCACAATCCGCTCCCCACTGCCAAAATGAAAATGGATACTCCAAAACGGCATATTCAAATGCTTCTTCCAGGGATAAATAGCCGAACTGGTATTCGGCTCCTTTGGCGTGCCATTTCAACCGCAATAAACTCGCGTCATACTCGTCTAAAATACGTCGCTGAATGGCCTGTATTTGACGCCGGCACTGCCCACTCCCGACTTCATCCAGAAATGCATAGATCCGCTCATCCTCCAAGGATAGATTGATCGGAGCGACATACGGCACGCTTGCAACCACATCCTCTGGAAAAAAATAACGGTAGTAAAGGGTCGTCTGTCCACCTTTGCTAATTCCAGAAGCGACCCAAGGTGATGGGTAAAGCTTTCCGAGAATCGTTCGAATCCGATGCAAATCACGCGTGGCTTGTCGAATATTCAAGTATCGGTAATCCATAGAATCCGGCACGCTTTCTCCATAATACCGATGCTCAACGATGACTTGATTCGCCCCAATGGACTTGGCCAATTCTGTTTCATAATTGCGTCCTCGGTTGTATCCCTCGGTCACGAGTACAACGGGCAATTCCGCATCGCGATGGGATAAATAAACCCGCTGATAGAACCAACCTTTTTCAGGATGGTCATGGTCCAACGGTTGACGAATTTTTAAATTCCACGCTCCTGTGAAGCTTGCGGGCTGAAAGTCAGAAGGTTCAAATCGAACATCGGTCAAATCAAATAGATAGGCCTCCACCTCTGCAGCTGCCATTGCCTGAGCAAGCGAGGGATTAACCGACGACGAAAGACCCAGCGAAATGACAAATAGGAATGACGAAGGAAACACCGAAAAAAGGATATTCATGCCCCTAAAGTAGCACCCAACCTATTGAACAAAAAAAGAGCCCCGTATCCGAGGCTCTTTTCAATGCTTTTTTTTTTCGGTGGGATTACATGCCCATCTCTCCGCGCATGTCTCGGAATTCGAGATCTCGCTCCGCTTTCGCTCGCATGCTCGGATCTTTCGCAAGTGCTTCCGCAAGGTACTTCTTCGCTCCCGCAGCGTCCTTGAGCCGGGCACATGCAATCGCCATTACGTAGCTTGCAGCGGCACTATCATCGTTGGCGTTTTCCAGCGTCTTCTTCGCGGCTGAGGCATCGCCATTTAGCATTTTTGCTAAGGCGACATTGACCGTGCTCTCGCGACCCATGTTGGAAATTGCAGAAGGATAATCGCCCTTTTGAATGAGGATAATTCCTTTGTTGTATCCGACCTCTGGACCGGCTCCAGAAGCTTCATTCAACAAGGCCATCGCATCGTCGATGTTTCCGTCCTTGCGTGTGATGGCTGCCACGTTATTGAGGACTGTCTTGTCTCGCTTCAGCTCAAGTGCTGCGTTGAATAATTCCCATGCTTGATTCATTCGTCCCATTTGGGCCAAACACCAGCCAGCATTGTTGTGCCCACGGTAATCACCTGCATGCACGCGCGCGGTGGCTTGGTAAACGGTCAGCTTTTCATTCATGTCATCGAACAAGGTGGCTGCGTAAAGCAATTCTTCCACTGTCAATGCCTCGGCATTGTTCATGCTCAAGTCCATCAGTTCCTCATCCGTGTAACCTTCTACATCGTAGCCAACAGACATTTGTGACCGACGCAATTGTGGTAGAATGTCCTTTTCAATTTCCTTGTATGTCTTGGCGATGTTGCGAATCTCTTCTTCTCGTTTGTTTTTGTCGCTGTACATCTCCAAAACGCGCAAGATCAAATTCTTGTCTTCAATAGAGGAAGCGCTCATCAGGGACTTGAACCCTTTCCAATCTTCCCCTTTGGGAACCAAACTGAAAAATGCTTCGTCCGCTGTCATTTTCTTACGCTTCATTTCACGGGTCATGGCTTTCGCTGCTGATGAGGCGCGATCTGACGCTAAGTCTTCGTTCAACGTGATTTCACCTTCGGGTGAAGCATATGCTTCGATAGCTACGCCGGTTAAGGACACACTATCCGCGTCGTTGGCGAGGGCGACTAATGCCTTCAATGCCTTCCAATCCTCGTCGCGCAATTCGCCTGAACGCACGGTAGAAGAACTCTTGGCATAATTAACCGTTGCTTCTTCCGTGTAGCTCAATACACGCTTAAAATTATCCTTTGCGAGGATGAAGCGGTCATCTGACTGCACCATGAGGGGAGTGGTGATTACACCTGCACCGATTACGATTGGATCAAAATCCACCGTCTTGCTTCCTTTGGTCCCTGAAATGCGAACGGTTAATTCTCCCGCATCCTCCATGGCTGGATCAAACGGCACAGAAGCTTCATAGGTAAAGGCTTTCCCATTCTCGAATGGAATCACTTTGTAATTGCCTGCGGCTTCTTCCCCTTGGAATCCCTGCGTATCGAAAGAAGCGCTCCCGCCATCCCATGAAAGGACCGGCGTTGCCTCGACACTTACTTTCTTCGCAAAGTACTTGGGCGGAAATTTTCCTTCAATTTTCAATTCCACCTGATCGCCTCGCAAAATGAGTGGCTCCGGTGATGATTCCAGGCCCAAGGCCTCTTTTTCCTTGTCCATGCTGCCTAATCCGGCGCATCCTGCAAAGAAAATCAGGGAAGTGATAATAGCCACTGCGGGCAACTTCCAGGTGTTAACGTTACTCTTCATACTGTATGTTGTGAATCTTCAAATTCGTGACAAAACTACGCAATCCTTGGACACCCTCAGCTATTGACTACGCCCATTGATGAGAACTTCCTAATTCGGCGTTCTACACGCTTGTCTGCGTGCATGGGAATCAATTTTGAAAGGTGCTTTTTTATTTCTTTTTTAACCTGTTTGTACATCGCCTCAGGATCGGCATGTGCACCCCCTAAAGGTTCAGGAATGATGCCATCTACGAGTCCCAATGACTGCATGTTTTCACTCGTCAAATTCAAGGCTGCGGCTGCTTCCATCTTGTGCTCCCAATTCCGCCAAAGAATAGAAGAACACGATTCGGGACTGATTACGCTGTACCAAGTGTTTTCCAGCATCAGAACCCGGTCTCCGATTCCTATGCCCAATGCGCCTCCTGAGGCACCCTCCCCGATAACGATGCAAATCACCGGCACCTTCAATTGACACATCTCAATCAGGTTTCGTGCAATCGCTTCTCCTTGACCTCGCTCTTCCGCCTCTAAGCCTGGATAGGCACCAGGCGTATCAATTAACGTCACGATGGGGCGATTGAATTTCTCTGCGAGCTTCATGAGGCGCAATGCCTTGCGGTAACCCTCCGGATTTGCCATTCCAAAATTGCGGTATTGCCGCATCTTGGTGTTCACCCCCTTTTGTTGGCCAATGAACATCACACTTTGATCATCGATGAAACCGAATCCTCCGACCATGGCTTTGTCGTCCTTCACTGTGCGGTCTCCATGCAATTCCATAAAGCGTCCGTCCGTAATCGCCTCGATGTAATTCAAGGTATAGGGTCGGTCGGGGTGGCGGCTGACCTGCACACGCTGCCAAGGGGTTAAGTCTGAATAGATGTTGGCTGTTACTTCTCGGATCTTGGATTCGAGGTCCTCTACCAGATTGGCCATATCCACGTCGCTTGTTTCCTGCAACTCTTGCGCTTGCGTGAGTTGCTCGCGCAACTGTAGAATCGGTTCTTCGAAATCGAGGTAATTCATGCGTTATCCCTTTTCAGTGGCAAATATGCAACAACTTTTCACGGCAAAACGCCATCCTTCAAGACTTTCCCAACAATTCTCTCACCATAGATCGGATTGCCTTTCCCCGGTGGCTTCGTTCATTTTTGGCAGCTGCTGACATTTCGGCAAATGTCACGGTCTCTCCTTCCGGTGAAAAAACAGGATCGTAACCAAATCCTTTTGCCCCGCTCTGTTTCCCAACGATACTTCCTTCACAAGTACCTTCTATGTATTCCACCTGTCCCCCTCTAATGAGGCAAATCACAGTGCGAAAGCGCGCGGTGCGATCCTCACCATCCGCATCCGCAAGCGCCTCAAGCAATTTGGACATATTCGCTTGTGCATCCGCATCTTCTCCCGCATAGCGAGCCGTTCGCACCCCGGGCGCACCTTCCAGCGCATCGACCTCCAATCCTGTATCATCCGCGAAGCAATCCAGACCGTACTCCTGATGCACATGCTGCGCCTTGAGGAAAGCATTGCCCTTGAGGTCCGCTGCCGTCTCGGGAATCTCTTCATGGCATCCGATGTCTGAGAGCGTCTGGATTCGGTATGTGCCGCTCAGCATGTCCTGAACTTCGCGCGCCTTGTTGGCATTGTGCGTTGCAAAAACAAGCACCGGCAATTCGGTCGGATCAGGTTCGTTCATAGCAGCGAAATTAAACAGGAATCAAGGCCTGAGCCATTTTCCAGATCCGGTTTGTTTGAGCTCCTTCCATTCGATGCGTTTTGGGGAATGATGGGAAGGCAAATTGCGTTTGGCCCATGCAGTCCATTCCGCTTCCAATTCGGAAGCATTTGCGGGTGGTGCCGTCGCGTGAACGCGCAGAACCAATTGAGTCCCCCACGTGGCATGGTATTCCCCATAGACTTTGAAGGGGCCAGGTATCAGGGAAGCAAGTGCCTTTTCAATTTGTGCAGGATGAATTTTGATTCCGCCCGAGTTGATCACATCATCCCTTCGGCCCATCCATTCAAAGGCTGCGACGCCCGTCACTTTCACGGCATCATTTGTTTTCAAACGCTTCCCATTGGGAAAGACAATTTCCAACACCGAGTCCGCCGTTTGCGCCACATCAAAGCCGTCTAAGCATTGAAAGGCAGCTTCGTGAACGGGAGCCAATTGGCGCAAGGCAAAGTGGCTGATGGTCTCGGTCATTCCGAACGATTCAAAAACCTTTGGACCTTTGGGCATCAGTTGAATGAGGGAATCATCGACTGCGCTTCCACCGAGCAAAACCGTTCCTAGCTGCGCCCAAGCACTGGGTCGATGCTCAATAAGCGCCGCGGCCTGCGCGGGAGTCATGGCTATAAAGTCACACGGAGCAGCCCCCGCGGGAAGCGCTTCGGGGCGCTCTATTTTGATGTCCCATCCCCCTACGAGTGCCCGGATGAGCATCATCTTTCCGCCAATGAATCGCGCGGGCAAGACCAAAATCGCTTGGGTTCCCGGAAGCAAATTAAAAAAACGGATGGTCCGCTCGGCGCTTTCGACCATGGCTTTTTTAGTATGGACAATGGGCTTGGGCGCGCCAGTTGAACCCGAAGTCAACGAAGTCATTTCATCTCCTTCCGACCACCAGTCCGTGAGCACTTGCACTGTCTCTCGCTCCCAAAGGTCCGTGCACGATTCCTTGAGTGATGCCAGCTTGTCCTTCTGCAATGGCCACCACTGACCCGCGATATGAATTCGAGGCCTCATGAGACGGAAGGAACTTCAGGGGCTTCCCAATTTTGGACTCCACGAGCACTCAAGTAGCCCTCGCTTACTTCCAATGGAGATGCTATGTTATTGGTAAACAAGCCACCGGTCCCCAGCCCTTGTGGCAACAAAGGCGTGTCCGATTGAATGCCATTGGCCGTCCATTGCGCAATTGCGTTCAACCCCATATTGGTCTCCAATGCTGAGGTAACCCACCAGCCCATGCCACGCTGTTCCGCTTGGTTAATCCAATGCTGCGCTGCCGCAAAACCGCCAAGCAGGCTTGGCTTTAGCACCAAAAAATCCGGATCAATCGCATCGAGTAAAGCTCCTTGCTCTTCCAAAGGAATGCCAATCAAAGACTCATCCAAAGCTATTGGGATTGGACTCACCTTGCAGAGTTCTGCCAATCCACTTCTGTCCGTTGGGTGAAGCGGTTGTTCAATGCTATGCAAGCCAATCTCAGCCAGAGACTCCAATTTCTTTAGCGGAGTCCAACCCGATTCCGGCTGCGAAAATGCGCCATTGGCATCGACTCGAAAGGTCACATCAGGTGCCATCGCACGCAAGGAGCTCATCCATTCCAACTCTTGTTCGAACGGCATGCTCCCAACCTTGGCTTTCAACGTTTTAAAACCAGATTTGAGCAAGGTTGCTGCCTGGTTCAATAATCCCTTTGGATCCTCCATCCAAATCAATCCATTGATTTCAATTCGGGATTGCCCTTGTGCAAAAGAACCGTCGAATGGGACAAACGACTCATGGGTTATCAAATCGGCCAAGGCCATTTCAATGGCAAAGCGCAGGGCAGGCAGGGCGATTGGAACCTCTTCTAACACGACCTCACGCCGTTGTTGAATGCCACGAAGGTGGGCTTCGATTCGAGCAGGCTCATCGATGCTTAAGCCCGGAATGATGCTGCATTCCCCCCATCCGCATTTACCGGCATTGTTTCGCAATCGAATGAGCCAAGACGGTTTGGTTATCAAGGTTCCTCGGGAGGTCTTGGCGGGTTTCTTGAATTTCATTTCAAACCGAACCCACTGCACATCGATGCCCAACTGCCTCATGACACTGTGAGTCCTGTTTGTGCCATGAGCAGAAATAACGCGGCTACGGCCGATGAAAGCGCAACGCGCTTCAATTCAGGATCCAAATCCGCTGGGTTTGAGACGTTGAACACCCGAAAGGCGTGTGCGAGATGCACCGCATTCAACACACCGATCCACCCCATTCCCCGCCATTCTCCGGAATGCAAAACCAAAGCGTACAACCACCACGAGCACCATCCCACTAAAAACAAAACCAGGTGGTAACGCTTGGCCCACGTCAACCCTTTGCGCACCACAAGGGTGTTTTTGCCCGCAATGGCATCCGAGGCATGGTCCCGCATGTTATTCAAATTCAAGACCGCGACGGACATCGTTCCTGACCAAGTTGCCGGCAACAACCAATCGTAGTTCCATTGATGGGATAGCAAGGCAGCGGTGCCCAACACTCCAATCCATCCGAAAAACAAAAATACCATGGCGTCTCCATGTCCTTTGTAACCGTATGGACTTTTTCCAGCCGTGTAGCGAAATGCTGCAGCGATGGCCGCCATGCCGAGTACCAAGAAAAACAACGCTGGCATCAGAAGGCCTGCTTCGAAAAAGGACAGAAACAACGCAACAAGACCACTCAGAAAGGCCAAAATCGCGAGTCCAAGGACCGCCTTTTTCATGGCGACTGGCGTAATTCTGCCCGAAGCAACGGCACGATCCTGGCGACTCGAATCATCCGCACCGTTTTCAAAGTCCCCCCAATCGTTTGCCCAATTGGAGAGAATCTGCAATAAAATGACCGTGACCAAAATGGAAGAGAAAACCACCCAAAACTGGGTCCTGAGCAATTCGGATTGCTGGACTAACCCATGGCTTATCGCCGCGCCAACGAGGACGCATGACGCGGCCAAGGGCAGCGTGCGCAAACGAGAAGCTTGTATCCAATCCCGAACCGCCATAGCCTGTGATCAAGGAAATTTTGGAAACTTCTGAAAATCAGGATCGCGCTTTTCAAGAAATGCATTCTTGCCCTCCTGCGCCTCTTCCATCAAATAGTACATCATCGTGGCATCTCCCGCAAATTCCATGAGCCCGCGCTGACCATCGAGTTCTGCATTCAATCCCCGTTTGATCATTCGCAACGCGAGTGGTGATCGTTTTAACATGGTTGCACACCACTTCATTGTGGTGTTTTCAAGCTCCGCTAGTGGCACTACGGTATTGACCATCCCCATCCGTTCAGCCTCCGCTGCGGAATACTGCTCGCAGAGGAACCAAATTTCGCGGGCCTTTTTCTGGCCGACGTGGCGAGCGAGGTAGCTCGAACCAAAACCGGCATCAAAGCTGCCCACTTTGGGCCCGGTTTGTCCGAAAATAGCGTTCTCCGAAGCAATGGTCAAATCACATACGACGTGCAGTACATGGCCGCCACCGATGGCATATCCGTTGACCATGGCCACAACGGGCTTGGGCAAAGCGCGAATCTCCTTGTGCAAATCAAGCACGTTGAGTCGGGGGACGCCGTCGCCTCCAATATAACCGCCAACTCCTTTGACATTTTGATCACCACCGCTGCAAAAGGCTTTCTCTCCCTCACCGGTCAGAACGACGACTCCGATGTCCGTGCGCTCACGGCAGATATGCATTGCATCCAACATTTCCATGTTGGTCTCCGGTCGGAATGCATTGTAAACCTCAGGGCGGTTGATGGTGATTTTGGCCACCTGATCACAGTATTCAAACCGAATGTCTTCGTATTCCTTGATGGATTCCCAAATTCTCTGCGCCATGTTCTTTTGAATTCTAAGTTGAACTACGTTTTCATTTTGAAGCCTCCCCTGCTCGGAGTGCTTGGAGAAAGCCTACCGAATCTGTGCCGTTTGTCTTCAATTCTAACAAGGATGGGCCTGCGATGTTGCGCCACAAAGGAAATGATTCTTCAAATTCACTCCAATTTTTAGCAGATCCATAGGCAAGTCCGAGCTGAAGCGCGCTTCCCTTCATGTTTTCCGCAAAAGGTGCTTCGAAATAGTGCTCCAGCACCTCTTCTTTTTCCGGTCCTTCGATCCAACGAAAAATATTCCCTCCGCCATTGTTTATGACGATAACCTTCAGATTTGCGGGCTTTGGATGCACGGCGAGTCCGTTCGCATCATACAACCAAGCTGCGTCTCCGGTCAGCAACACAACCGGTCGATTGGGATTGGCCAAGGCATCTCCTACTGCCGTGCTCAAGCAACCGTCAATGCCCGCCACTCCACGGTTCGCATGCAAGGTGCGATTCCCCCAATCAAACCATTGGGCATAGCGCGCCGAGGTAGAATTGGCAAAATGCACCGAAGCTTGATCATCCAGTGCAGCCGCGAGACGCTGGTAAATGTGCCAATCGGTCCATTGGTCTGGCCACTTCGCAGCCATTTTGGCAACGCTTGCCGCCCGCCGATCGGCCGCCACGTTCCATTGCCCGGCATACGCATTGAATCCGGGCATGGCCTGCATAAGTTGTGCGAGACCTTTCGCAGCCGAAATATTCCACGAGCCGACTTTTGCATTGAACATGTCCCAATCGTGCACTTCATTACCGATGTGCCAGTGCGGTGCTTTCCATTCGACCAACTGCGCCCGCCACTTCTTGTCCATTGGAGGAAGACCGCAAGAAATGATTGCATCGGGCTGAAAGTCATCTCCGTCTTGTCCATTCCAAGCATTGAGCATCGCCGACGCAGACGTTTCGACGTTCATCGACGGAATCGGACCAAAAGCATTGGCAAAAACAGCGGCCCGTTCCATCAAAGCGGACAGCGATTCAGCCGAGCGCAAAAATGCTGGAACCGCACCCAATAAAACCAAAACTTTCGGATCATGGCAACTCAATTGGTCGACCAGCTCCTCCGGCATGGCCTGGTCCACTTCAACCGCCGCGCTGGCTTCAACCAAGGCCTTAGCCGAATTTTCGGACATGCCATAAAGCGGTTCGTCAAAGGGCACATTGACATGCACTGGACCTCGCTGGGCTTGAAGCCACGCTTCCGTGGCCGCTCCTCGCAATTCCGCTGGTGACATGACTTGCTCGTCCAATTCAAGGGAACAAACGGAATGGGATTCGAACGCATGCGATTGAACCACCATTTGACCCGGCCCCATGTGCCGCTTCGAAATGGGACGATCTGCGGTGACGCTGATGAGTGGCACCCCCATATAAAACGCCTCCGCCATGGCCGAGCCGTGGTTGAGTGCAGCGGTCCCCGAAGTGGTAATCGCACAGGCAGGCAATCCCGATTGCAACGCCATCCCCAAGGCCATATGCGCCGCACTGCGCTCGTCAAGTGCCACCGTGATTTCCAACCCCAACGCATCTGCAGCAAGCACGAGCGGAGCGCTTCGTGAACCTGGGGAAACGACCATGCGTTTCAACCCCAACGATTGCCAGGTAGAAATAAGCTCATGGGCTCCTGGATGATCCGTCGTCCTCATGGCGCAAAAATAAGGCGGTTTAGAACGGTTAACGATTCAAGGTGGTGCGAATCGTTTCAATTTTTGCCCGCGTCTCCTCCCATTCTTCCACTGCATCAGAGCCGCTTACGATTCCACCACCGGCAAACAAGCGGAATCCGTCCGAAAAACATGCCATGCAGCGCAAATTCACATAAAAGCTGGAGGTTTCCGCCTCGCTCCATCCTATAAATCCTGTGTAATATTCACGCTCCTCACGTTCATGGTCAGCAATGAATTTCAACGCACTTCCTCGCGGTGTTCCGCCAACAGCTGGTGTGGGATGCAGCTCTTGCAACCACGCGGATTCGTCCGCTTTCGAGGAGAATAAAATTTGGGATTCCAAGTGTTTGATGGATCCATAGGTGCGGTCTTGCACACTGCTTTGATCCACATTCATTGCTCCTGCCGCTTCCAGACGAGCTGTAATAAAATCAGTCACCATCTCTTGCTCCCGATACTCCTTTTCCGTCCAAGCGGCGTGCACGTCCGACTTGGTACCCGCCAAGGAAACCGTCTCAAATTGATCGCCGGAACGCCTGAGCAAAAGCTCGGGAGATGCCCCGAGCCAGACGCCTGCCTCTGGATGTGCGAGCAGGTAGACCATCGCATCCGGATACATCCGGCACTTGGATTCGAATACTGCTTCAGGCCCCAGCGATGTGGTCCAGAATTCCGAACGACTGAGAACCACTTTTTCCAATTCACCCCGATCTATGGCGGCCAAGGCCGCATCCACTGCCTCTACATGATTCGCCTGCATCACTCCTGTTTTGGTTGGAGACTTCTGCAAATTCAACGCACCCTTTTGAGGAGACGAGGCACGGCGTTTGTGGCCACGGATTCTCAAATGAGGGGCGCCTTGTGATGGAATGAACGGAGAAAAATGAAATTCCGTTTCGCCTTTATCATCGGTCTCCAGCGTCCAGATTTCATCTGGACCCGAACCGGGCATTTTCCACCACAAGCGAAAAGTATTGGAAGCGCTGCTCATTCTTCTTTCTCAGCAGGTGCCGAGCCATTCTTTTGGGACTGAGCAATGATCATCACCGTCAGTCGACTCGTGCAAACCAATCGCTCCTTCTCGTCTTTGATTTCAATGGTCCAAACGTGCATCTTCCCCCCACGGTGAATCAATTTCGCCTCGCCATGCACCCATCCTGACCGGACGCCGCGCACGTGGTTCGCATTGACCTCTACACCAACAGCAGCCTTGCCTTGATCAGCGACCAGAAAATGAGACCCTACCGAACCGAGCGTTTCCGCTAAAACCACGCTTGCTCCGCCATGAAGCAATCCATACGGCTGATGGGTTCTAGCGTCCACAGGCATTCGTCCAGTGACCCGCTCTGCCTCAACAGTCAACACTTCCAAACCAATGGCATCTGCAATTGTTGGTACTTCGTTCAGATTTTCCTTCTCCATGAAATCATTTTCGTCCGAAATTTACACCATGCACAACTCTTCTCCACCTCAACCGCGAATCCTCTTGGCGGAAGACGACCTGACATTGCGCCGAACCGTCAAACTCAATTTTGAGCGAGAAGGGTGGTTTGTCATCGAAGCGAAAAACGGTGAAGAAGCACTGCAATTGGCAAAGGAGAATCACATCGATGCGGCTGTACTCGATGTCATGATGCCCAAGATAGATGGTCTTGAAGTCTGCCAGGCGCTGCGCGTGGAAGGTTCCGAGTTACCGGTATTGTTTCTAACGGCCAAGAACGAAGGTGCTGATCGTGTCGAGGGATTAAGGGCCGGCGGTGATGATTACCTCGGAAAACCATTCCATCTAGAAGAATTGTTGTTGCGTGTAAAGCGTTTGGTTCGCCTCAATGGACCGACTTCAGAATCCGTAGCGTCTGTGTACCATTTTGGATCGGGATGCTGCATCGACTTTGATGGCTACCAAATCACCACACGGGAAGGAGAGATCAAAAGCATTACCAAGCGGGAGGTGAGCTTGCTCAGGCTCCTCATTTCGCGTGCCAACCATGTGGTCAGCCGGGAGGAAATCCTCAAAATTGTCTGGGGCTATTCCGCCCTCCCCAAAACAAGGACCATTGACAACTTCATCGTTGCTTTTCGGAAATACTTTGAGTCCAATCCCAAAAAGCCGGAACATTTTACTTCTGTACGAGGCGTTGGCTACCGATTTATGGTTGACTAAAAAAAAAAAAAATCCAAAGGCAACCCTTGATGTTTATCCTCGTCTTAGAGGCATAACACGGTCTGAGAATACTGTGTTGGTTTCAATTTCTTGCAGGTTATGAAGAGGGACTCGAAGGAGTTCCTCTTCTTCTTTTCAGCTGTTTTTGCTGCATATGCAACAGCGTAGATTTCCATCCATCCCGAAGCTCATTTTACTTTCACGTACACCACGGATTTCGTCTCAAAAAAAGGGGATTCAAACCACTGCGCAATGGGGATGACCTCGGTAGTTTGAGCCACTTCACTCAATTCTTCTTTTAAATCGCCTCCTTTCAAGGCCAAAACACCATTGGGCCAAGGATTCAAAGACCTTCCGCTGATTTGGTTGATGATCCAAGGCAAAAACCGATCCATTCGGGTGACCGCGCGGCTCACAATGAAATCAAATTGA
>CAJQKK010000204.1 GCA_905478895.1 uncultured Flavobacteriales bacterium
CGATGATGGCCGCCGCGGAGCAACGCATCGCTTCCATGGGCGCCTTCGAATTTTAACGCTTTGAAAAAACAACGCATCGCCGTTTTAGCGTCTGGTTCTGGGTCGAATGCTGAAGCGATTCTTCGGTATTTTGAGGACAGCGCATTGGCCGATGTGGTCTGGGTGGGCTGCAATCGTCCAGAAACGCATGCGGGGATATACAAACGCACGCGGTCGCTAGGACTGGAAACAACACCGTTTCAGGCGTCGGAATTGCGGAACGGCGCGGTCTTGGATATGCTTTGTTCATCCCAAGTGGATTGGGTGATTTTGGCAGGCTTTCTTTTGCGCATTCCGGAAGCAATGGTGGGGCATTTTAAAGGTCGAATGGTGAACATTCATCCGGCATTGCTGCCGGACTTTGGCGGCAAGGGCATGTATGGAATGCATGTCCACCAAGCGGTCAAAGCAGCGGGTTGCGTAGAATCTGGAATGACGGTTCATTGGGTGACGTCAGCCTATGATGAGGGCGATGTTATTTTTCAAGCCTCGTGCGCCCTGGAGCCCGAAGATGAGCCCGAACAGATTGCTCAGAAAGTAGCGCAACTGGAACATCGTTATTATGCCCGAGCCATTGATGCATTGATTCAGGATGCAGTGGCGCAAACTTCATTGCAGCATGGGTAAAGTCGTGGTATACACCGACGGTGGAGCGAGTGGGAATCCCGGTCCCGGAGGATATGGAGCATTGCTCATGTCAGGTGAGCACCGGAAAGAAATGAGCGGAGCGTTTCGCCGCACCACCAACAATCGGATGGAGTTGCTTGCAGTGATTGTTGCCTTAGAAGCGCTGAAAAAGCCGGGTTTTGAAGTGGATATTTATTCCGACTCCAAATACGTCGTGGACGCTGTGGAAAAGCGCTGGGTATTTTCTTGGGAGAAGAAAAATTACAAGGACAAGAAAAACCCAGATTTGTGGAAGCGATTCTTGGTTGTATTTCGCCTTCACCGTGTCAAGTTCCATTGGGTCAAAGGCCACGCGGGCAATCCCAACAACGAATTGGTGGATCGGCTTGCTGTGCAGGCTTATCAAACCGGCCATCTGGAGGTTGACGAGGCATACGAAGCACTCAACGGCGCATGAAGCGTTCGGATGGGGGGATTTCTTCATGCCTCGAGCCTTATCTTTGTTGGCTCAAACGAAATAACGGATTGAATCATGCGCACGGATCTGTATCAAGGCCACGACTACTACAATTTGGATGATTTGCTCACGGAAGAGCACAAACTCATTCGAGAAACCGCTCGAGAGTGGGTAAAGAAAGAAGTCAGCCCCATCATTGAGGATGCGGCAGAGAAATGCGTGTTTCCGCGTCACCTGCTCCCCGGCTTGGGTGAAATTGGCGCTTTCGGCCCTTACATTCCAGAGGAGTATGGCGGACCCGGATTGGATCAAATCAGCTACGGTTTGATCATGCAGGAACTTGAACGTTGTGATAGTGGCTTGCGTTCCACGGCATCGGTACAGAGCAGCTTGGTCATGTACCCCATTTGGAAATACGGGAGTGAAGAGCAAAAGCAGAAGTTCTTGCCGAAACTCGCAACCGGTGAAATGATGGGATGCTTTGGACTTACCGAGCCAGACCACGGATCCAACCCGGGTGGGATGACCACCCACTTTAAAGAAGACGGCGACGATGTCATTTTGAACGGAGCAAAAATGTGGATTTCCAATGCACCTTTTGCCCATGTTGCAGTTGTTTGGGCGAAGAATGAAGCAGGTAGAATCAAAGGAATCCTCGTGGAGCGGGGCATGGATGGTTTTACGACGCCAACGATGCATGGAAAATGGAGTTTGCGCGCTTCGGACACAGGGGAATTGATTTTTGACAATGTGCGTGTTCCGAAGACGAACATCTTGCCCGGACGCGATGGTCTTGGAGCGCCTCTCAGCTGCCTCGATTCTGCGCGTTATGGCATTGCTTGGGGAGCGATTGGAGCGGCGCTGGATTGTTATGATACTGCGTTGCGCTACGCGAAGGAACGCATCCAGTTTGATCGCCCCATCGGTCAATTCCAATTGCAGCAAAAGAAGTTGGCCGAGATGATCACCGAGATCACCAAGGCACAGCTTCTGACTCACCGCTTAGGGCAGTTGCGCGATGAGGGCCGAGCTACTTCGCCTCAGATTTCAATGGCCAAGCGCAACAACGTTGACATGGCCTTGACCGTTGCTCGTGACGCGCGTCAAATGCTCGGAGGAATGGGCATCACCGGCGAATATCCAATCATGCGCCATATGATGAATTTGGAATCCGTTGTGACCTACGAAGGCACCCACGACATTCACTTATTGATTACCGGTTTGGACGTTACTGGCCTCAATGCCTTTGTTTGATTTCAAACGAGTCGCCATCTTCGAGTACAGGGAATTTAGACCGAAAGTCCAGCAATTCGTTCGCTGACAGCGTGGCGGTAAGCCACGTGCTTTCGTTCGAGGCGGTCGATGCCAAGGCGTGTCCTTTGGGGTGAAACACCTGGCTCAGGCCATTGTGTTCAATCCCATTCCCATCCGAGCCAACGCGGTTGACACCAACAGCATAACATTGATTTTCAATGGCACGTGCCTGCAAGAGGGCCTTCCACGCGTGGATTCTTGCCGCGGGCCAATTGGCCACATAGACCACAACATCGTATGGATGTTCCGCCGAATTTCGACTGAATACGGGGAAGCGCAGATCATAACAAACTTGGAGGTTCAATGTCCATCCGCGCCAGGCGACGGATGTTGACGTTTCCCCTGCGGTGTACACTTTGTCCTCGCCGGCAAACCCGAACAGGTGGCGTTTGTCATACCATTCCAAGCCTTGGGTTGGAGAAACGAAAAAACAACGGTTCACGAATCGGCCATCGGATTTTATTCGGCAGGAAATACTGCCCACCATTGCGGCGTTTTTTTCCTGGCTCCAGCGTAACATGGCTTTGAGCGGTTCAGGCCAACGGTCGGTCTGGTTGATCCAGGCATCGTCCCAATCCATTGCAATATGCTCCGGGCGCATGCTAAATCCCGAGGACCACATTTCAGGCAAAACAATCAGATCAACTTCACCAACCTGCAGGGACATGTAGTGCTCGATGTGTTGGATATTCGCTTCTGCATCTTCCCAGTGCAGAGAGGTTTGAAGCGCGGCTACGCGCAGGTCAGTGATGCCTCGTTTCATTTTTTATGCAGGGATGGAAGGTGCAGCAAACGTTGGATGCCCTCGTCCAAAGTGGCTGTGTTTTTTGCGAAGCAGACCCGGACTTTTTGGGGTGGTTTCAGGCTCGAATCTTGCGCGGGATAGAATGGGGAAAGTGGAATTAGCGCGATGCCTAGCCCCTTTGGTTGTTTGCACCAAGACTGGGTTACTGTGCGATCATCACGTTCATCGAAAAGGCTGTAATCAAGGACTTGAAAATACCCAGCCTCTGCCGGCTCAAATCGCCATTGACTGCCTGCTAACCCTTTGAGCAGGCGGTCTCGCTTTTCTTGATAAAAGGGTGCCAATTCGCTGAGGTGTGCCTGTCCCGAGGCACTCGATAGAAACCGAGCAATGCCCTCTTGAAAGGGAGCGCCCGTGGAAAAAACATCGTATTGGTGGACTTTCCGAATTTCATCGGTCCAATTTTTAGGCGCAATGATGTACCCGATTTTCCAGCCTGTGGCGTGCAGTATTTTTCCGAATGACGCAGTGACCAAGCTGCGTTCGCGAAGCGCTGGCGAGTGCAGGATGGATAATGCGGACTGGCCATCGTACACCATGGGTCCGTAAACTTCATCGCTCAAGATCAAAGCGTCCGTCTCCCGAACCAGATCTGCCAATTGATCCAGCTCTTCCAACGTCCATGTTGCTCCAGTGGGGTTGTTGGGAATGTTGGTGATGACGAGTCGGGTTTCGGTTGTAATGGCGCCAGCAAGCGCATCAAAATCGAAGTGAAAATTGCCGCTTTTCAAGGGGACGATCCGAAGCTTCCCTCTAGCCAGTTGCACGGCGGGTTGATACAGGTCATAACAAGGAGCGAGAACGACAACTTCATCGCCTGGGTGCACGATGGCTTGGATGGCGGCAAAAATCAACGACGAAGCACCCGCACCAACGGTAATTTCTGAATCCGGAGAACACGTGTGTCCCGTTCGCTTCCCGGTGTCAGCGGCAATCCATTCGCGCAATTTGAGGTTTCCCGCCATGGGAGCATACTGGTTGTATCCGTCTCGCATGGACTGATGCACCAATTCTTGAAGTACTGCGGGAGGATTGAAATCCGGAAAACCCTGGCTCATGTTCAGGGCCCCGTGCTGTTGAGCAAGGGCGCTCATTTCGGTGAAAATGGTGGTGCCGACGTCGGGCAATTTGGATTTCCAGGGGGCCATGGTCCAATTTAAGGCATCAGCGCATGATGGCGAACTTAGTCGTTCCGGCAGAGTCACCCTTTTCATCCGTTGCAAAGACCAGGTAAACCCCATATCCAACAGGCTGTCCACCCCAGTCCAATCCATCCCATACTGCGCGTCCTCCTTCAGACTCCAGCTGGGCAACCACTCGCCCGGAGGATGTTGTGATGTGAACAGTGGATTCGTAAGCCAGCCCGTCAATGGTGATCCATCCTTCGAAATCGGCGGTCACAGGATTGGGGTATGCGCGCAATTGATCAATTTCAACAACGAAATTGTTGGCATCGCTGCGCCAACCCATCATTCCGCGGTCGGTTCCAATGAGAACTTCGCCATTGCGATGATTGATTGCAATGTCAAAAATCCGGTCACTCGGGAGGGGGCTGTTTTCGGTTTCGAAATGGGCAACTTCAGAAGTCCCATCGGAACTGAGTAGGTACACCCCCGAATTTTGCGTGCCGAGCCATTTTCGATTTCCACCATCGATGCAAATGCTTTGTATGACTTCCGTTTCAAGCAGCAATTGGAAATTGCCATCTTGCTGGATCAGTATTTGTGAGGCAACAGGGTTTTCATTGCTCGTATCGAACACCAGGCTGGGCAAGTAAATCACGCAGGGTCCAGCAGCGGTTCCGACCCAAATTTCGCCATCCAAATCTTCTTCAATCGAATAAACATCATCCGAAGGCAATCCTCCTTGGTTTGCATCCGAGGTTAAAACACGCCAATCGTCATCGTTGGTGTTTTCGGGCGTTTTGTTTGTGTCGTAAACCAGCAGGCCTTGGTTCCGGGGCATGATGCACCAGATATAGCCGTTTCGCGCTACGAGCACTTGGCCGAGCCAACCGTCGTTGCCCAGCGCATTCCCCAAACCCATGGTTTCGAATGAACCGTCTTGAAGACGCACGTGCAGGCCGTTTTCCGCATAAGCATTGGTAAACCAAAGGTTGCCAAACGCATCAAAGTCCACGCCGCCAACACCGATGCGAGGGGATCCCCCAAAATCAGCCGATTGCAGTGGGCTGTTGGTTGCGTTGAAAATGGCGACAACCTCGTCATCCAGCACTTCGATGAGGCCTTCTTCCCACGTGCCGAAATAGGCATGATTTGGGTTCAATGGATCGATTGAAACGCACATCGGGTCATTGATCCCGCTGACATTGTTTTCACCTTCTCCGAGGTTGATCCAACGCCAGTCATTGCCTTGAAAGCCATAAAAACCGTGCTTGTGGTACATGCTGGTCCAAGTGGCATCAATCCCTCCGGAGGCAATCCACACTCGGTCATTCCAGGCGTCAATGTCCCGGACCAAAGGCACAGGCGGTCCATCCAACACCCAGTGGCCGTCTTGTTCTTCGCCAGTAATGTCCATTTTCAAGAGGCCTTGTTCATTGTTTGCGATGAACAAGTCTTGAAAACTTTCAATCGTCTCGTCTCCGACCACAGTGATTTTGTTTTTGAACGCCATGTCGCGCACTCGGAGCGGAATCCCGTCCGCTGCGTAGTCCAATTGCACTTGCTCCCAATTTGCATTGAACAATCGAATGGATTGAAAGTCAGCGATGGCAATCCGCCAGTCGGGATTGCTCGCATTGATTTCGGTTGTTTCGAGGTCCAATACAACACCGCTTTCCCAACCTGGAAAAGCAGACCACAAACCGTCATTTAATAGCCACAGTTCGTCTGGATTTGAAGCATCTCCGGTTTTCATGTGGACCACGACATCTCCGTCCGGTGCAAATGCCACATCGGCATACGAAGCGGTCTCGAGTGGAATGTCACTCCACCGGGTCCAGGCTTCTGGGGAACTCAGAAATGGATGGTTCGTAGGCGCTTCAAAAATACCGGCATCGGTCCAAACAACATAGACGGGGGCTGCATTTCCTGCGGCGTATACATCAATACCAGCACATCTACGGAGGTTTTGTTGTCCTTCGAGGTACCACGTATCCCGGACATCGAGCGAGCGGATGTTCATCGCAACAATCCCGAAACCACAAGCGGCATAAACCATGTCAGGGTCATTGGGCCCTCCCCACATCAGTTGAAGAATCGACTTATCACCGATGAGATTGCTCTGTGGAATGTCATTGAACGTATACAGCCAGTCGCCTGAATTGGAAAACAAGTCTAATTTTCCTGAGGCATAACCGACCATTAGAATTTCGCCGTCCTCATCCCAAGCGAGCGCGGTGGGATTGCTTTCGCTCATGCCTTCTACTGTGGTGAGCCGCTGCAGACTATTGTCGTTTTCGTGGTAAAGAAACAAGGCCTGTTCTGTGCGCACTGCCCAAAATGCGGTTCCTTCCGATTCGCTTTGGCAATGCACCAATTCTTGCGTTTGGTGGTAGGGAAAGTAATCCGACCAGGACCCTGTTGGTCTATTTTCTTGGCCATCGGTCTCGACCGAGGGGGAGAATTGTCCGAACACCAATGTGCTCCCTTGCATTGCAAGTGCGATGCAGATCAAGGTGATGTTCCGATACAATGGGCACATGTTCATGGGGTTTTTCAGCTCTTCTTGGCTCAAACGTTACGCCTCAAAGTTCGGGATATTGCCTCGTAGTCACGAATAATTTTTCCAACGAAACGATTCAGATCCGTGGGTCTCCAATTGGTCGAGAGCGGTTTCATCGGACAAAGCATACGTGAGCCCTTTCGGACCGCGCTCCCATTCAACGATGCCCCAGACCACCAAAAGACAGAGCAAGTCCTCGGCATCACCGAAAGACATCCGTCCCATTCGTGCCACCTGGCGAAAGGCCAATTGCCGGCCGTTGCGCCATGCAGCGAACAGTTTGCCGATGTGCTGGTCGTAGCGGAACTCCGATCGATCCATGCGCATCTCGTATTGCCAAACTTTCACTTGAACAGGACTGGCTCGGTGGATGCGGTCATCTTGCCTGAGATAGGCGCGCCATTGGTTTTGCTCGTCTTCGCAGAAGTGCGGCCGTCCGGCAGAGCGTGGCACGCGGATTTCGAGCACGGACCTGCCTTCGGCCTTCCAAATTTGCGCCTCGAATGGCACAGGGGGTTTGCAGTGCGACTGGCACGCCATTTCGATGACGTGGACCTCTTCTTCGGCACGAACCCCGACAATTCCTCCATTGTCCTTGACTCCGATCAGCAGACGTCCTCCGTCACTGTTTGCAAATGCGACGATGGTTCGAGCAATCTTGCGCGCATCATCCACCCGCATCTTGAAGTCTTGGGATTGGTGTTCTCCCTCTTCGATCATCTGCAGAACGTAAGACATGGTGAGAGGTTTGGATTGAATGGTCATGCCGAAAATAGTGCCACTTCACAAATTTCGAATGAGGAATTCCATGAGAATGCGCTATCTTTGCATCGATAACAAAAAGCGAAAGAATTAAAAGAGGGGCCCAACACCCCTCTTTTTTGTTGTAGAAATCTGCACATTCCGATCGCCGAGTATTCACCAAACGCACACACGTGATCCAAGAACAAAACGTTCGTAACCTTGCAAAAGCCTATCTCGAAGGAGGTACAGGCTTTGTGGTGGACGTGCGGGTGAGCGAGGGAAATGCGATTTCGATATTGTTGGACGATGACGAAGGAACGAGCATTGCCAAGTGCATTGCTTTGAGCCGGCACTTGGAAGATGAACTGGACCGGGATGCAGAGGATTTTTCTCTGGACGTAAGCTCACCGGGACTGGATCAGCCTTTGAAAATGCATCGACAGTATCAAAAGAACATTGGCCGCGATGTTCAGTTGAAAATTCGTGATGCAGGAAAAGTGGCGGGCAAATTGATTGCTGCAACGGAGGATGAAATCATCATCCAAACCCGAGAAAAACGTCGCATTGAAGGCCGGAAGGCCAAGGAATGGGTAGAGGAGGATCACGCCTACGCACTGGAAGCATTGGATTGGACGAAGGTCCAAGTTTCATTCAAGAAGAAATAGTAAGACAACAATCAGGTATTATTAACTGCGAGCAGCAAACATTGAAAGCATGACACAGCTCAATTTGGTAGATTCC
>CAJQKK010000205.1 GCA_905478895.1 uncultured Flavobacteriales bacterium
GCGGGTGGAGAATGAGTAGAGGAGAAGAAAGCTGCCTAGGTAAAAGCTAGAGGTTGTATACCCGCAGAATAGGGGGGTCCCACTGGGTGCCGTAACGATGGAGCGGGTAGGTGGCAGAACCCGAGACTACCGAACCATCGATGATCAGCCATTCGGAATCTCCACACGGATCGGTCAAAATCAGGCCATCCGCGGCTACTTCTACTTGGCAATTGGAGGGGATGTCAGCGGTAGCGTGCCGGTCCAATGCGACGAATTGATCCAATGTGTACCGATAGAGCACGATTCCTTGAGATCCTCCATTGACGAGAATGTGGCCACTGGGAACGGACAGGTCGATGTACGCGGGCAAGTTCACGTTTATGGAGAAGTCCACAGGAACATAAGGTATATTCTGCTGCTGTTCATTGCACCGCGATTGCAAGCAGATGACCGGCACGAGGAAACAAAGTAAGAAGCGGTTCAATGAGGACTTCATGAGACGCTCGATGTTCTGAGTCCCAATGGGTCACGCGGCGTTCCCGCTTGGAATTCTTTGAGGTAACGCGGCTCGAAATATGCCACGTCTTCAAATGAGCGGGCACGGTATGCATCCAACGCCAGTTGGTGCATGTGTTTCGCTTGTGGAAAATCTGTCGTGAAGGTGCAATTGGGCATACGGGTGTCGAGCAGGCGCTCAGCTTTTGCAGCGGCATCTCCGATGACACAAACAGAATCGAGCCTGTCAAGATTTTTGATCACGGGAAAAAGGTCCACTGCCGCTGCGGTTGACTCAAGGATCAGCGCTCGGGTGGCGTCAGCTGCAATGAGTCGGTCTGCTTCAGGTACGAAGCTAGAGGTGTATACTTCGTCCCTGCGTGCGTCCATCACGGCGATGATTGCGGTCCATTTTTGTTCGGTTGCTGCGGCACATGCTTGCACGTGGAGGCTATCGAATGCCATCAGCGGCAGGTTGTGGGCATGCGCGATTCCCTTCGCGGTTGAAACGCCGATCCGCAATCCGGTATAGCTACCCGGCCCTGCGGAAACGGCAATGCCTTGAAGTTCAGCGGGTGTGACCTCATGGGTGCGGAGCACTTCGTCGATCAATGGAAGCAATTCTTTGCCGTGGACGTGCTGCGCTTCACTGATTTGCCTGGCCCCGAGGAGTTGTTCACCCCGAAAAAGAGCAACGGAGCACGATAGCGTGGAGGTTTCGAGGGCAAGGATCAGTGGCTGAGCGATCATTCGTCGTCGTTTTCCGAATCTTCTTGGGCCTCCACTGCATCGCCATTGGACAGCGTGCGCGAAACGGCCTGGTAAGGGCCTATGACAACTTCATCCGACTCTTGGAGTCCGGACTTGATTTCGATGTAACGGTTGTCTTGGATGCCCGTTTCCACCACCTTCCATTCGGCGATTCCGTCGACAAGTATGAACACACCCAATTCTGTTTCTTCTTCATCGTTCTCTTTCTCCCGCGTAGAAACGGATTGGATCGGAATCGAAATAACGTTTTCGGCTCGGCGTGTCAGGATGTCCACTTTGGCGCTCATGCCGGGACGAAAGGGCGAGATGTTGACCGAGTCATCGTTCTCCAGCATTGCGGAATAACTTTCCGGTTGCAACCGAACCTTCACCGAAAAATTCGTCACTTGATCCATGGCAAATCCATTGAGTCCAGCATTTAATGCGGTGTTCCCAATTTCAGTCACCGTGCCGCTGAACGTTTCCTCGAGGTAAGCATCTACTTCAATCTCAGCCGCATCCTTCATGCTCACGCGCACAATGTCGCTTTCATTGACCTCCACATCCACTTCCATGACAGATAAATCCGAAACCTTCATCACGACTTCTCCTGCAGTGAAGCCATTGCCTTGGACGCTCTCTCCCACTTCCTTGACCAATGCCGTCACTGTTCCCGATTGGGGGGCAACAAGGGTGGTTCGGGAGAGGTTGTCTTGCGCCTCTTGGACGGAAGCTTCTGCACTGGAGATGGCGAACTCTGCGCTGCGAATGGATTCGGTAGCAGAAGTAAGCGTTGCCTCTGCCGTGCGAAAATTGGCTTGTGCCGCATCAAAATCGGCCTGCGACAAAACACGCTCATTGAACAGCTTTTGCGTTCGTTCCCAGCCTTTTTCCGAGGCAAAAAATTGTGCTTCGGCCTGGGCCCGCTGGGCGCGCGCTGAGGCCAAATTGGACCGAGCGCTATTCGCTGCTGCCTTGGCGCGATTCAATGCAGCTTCGTAAAGGTCTGGGTTGATTTGAACAAGAAGATCGCCTTGGGTCACCTGGTCGCCCTCTTTCACGGGCAAGGCGATGATCTGACCGCTGACCTCTGCAGTGATGTTGACCTCGACTTCGGGTTGGATTTTCCCTGATGCAGAGACGCGTTCAACAATGGTGCGCACGTTTGCTTGCTCAATTTGGACCGTGGTCGCCTCGGTGCTGCCACCAAACCATTTTGCAGCGACGAGCAAGGCTACGATCAGGACCGAGACAATGATCCAAAAAGTTTTATTTAGCTTCATAGCGTTGGGTTATCGAAACGTCAGAGGTTTGCCCATGTAAAAGTCGAGGATTCGGCTTTTGAAGGCGAGGTCGTATTTCGAGCGGAGCGAACTGACGCGCGCATTGTCCAATCGGGTTCGAGCATCGGCATAATCAATCGCAGTTGCTGCTCCAGCTTCGTAGCGCTGTTCGGTATTCTTGAACGCTCGTTCCGAAGCGACCAAGGCTGATTCTTGTGCGACGGTGTTTTGGGACGCTGCGCGGGCATCAGCCCAAGCAGATTCAATGTTTGCAGTTAACGTTTGCCGCACTTGCTCCAGCTGGTATTGTGCACGGAGCACATTCACTTCCGCTTGCTCGACCGAGGACTTGACTCCGAAATTATTGAAAATGGGTATGCTCATCGAGAAGAAAACGCTTTGGTTATAATTCCGATTGATTTGATCGCTGAACGGCGTAGTGATGAATTGGTAAACCTCCTGCTGGGCCACAAGGTCGTATGCCGTGCTGTCATCCACGACCAATGAGCCCAGCACAATATCTTCGGTCGTTGGCGATCCGTCCACGGTACGAGAAGCACCGGAATAACCGGTTCCGATGTTGTAGCTGGCAAAAATGCGGGGATACCGCCCACTTCTGGCAAGATTCAATCCAATGCCCGCATCTTCCACTTGGTATTGCGCTTGAATAATTTCCGGAAAGGAGGCCAGGGCGTGACCAACCGCAGATTCTGGGGAGGGAGGGAGGTTGTTGCGCTCCAAATCTTCATCCGACGGTCGGACGACCTTAAAATCGTCAGCCTCCGATGCGGGCAGTTGCAATAGCTGCACCAGATTTAACTTGGCAAGGTTTAGGGCGTTTTGGGTACCGACAATCGTCGCTTCATCCGAGGCGAGCTGGGCTTCGACATCGTATAAATCGAAGGCTGCTGCAGCTCCAGCGTTGACCAAACTCTGCATGCGTTCGACTTGACGCGCGGTTGCCTCGCGGTTCAAGTCCGCGACCCGGACAAACTCTTCTTGAAACAATACATTCAAATAGGCACCGGCAATGGTGAGCACGATATTGTTTTCAGCGATTTCGCGACTGGATAGGGCTGATTTTTGAGCGAGTTTGGCGCGCTGCAGGTTTAGGTGGTTCTGAAACCCATTGAACAGAACCATTCCGGTCGAGAGTCCAAAGCTGTTGGATCGGATGGCAGAAGATTCTACGAATTGATTCGTAAATGGGTCGATGGTTCGACCAAAGTTGTACCCGTGGGACAGATTTCCATTGACATTGGGCAAAAATGCACCAATGGCTGATTGGGTTCCAATCTCAGCGCTCACTTCGCCCAGCTGGCCGAGCTTGATTTGGATGTTGTGTTCGAAAGCATGGTCGAGGCATTGCTGCAACGACCAAGCGTTTTGCGCGGAGCTGGCATGCGGAAGGCCAAGGCCTGCAGCCACTACAAAGAGCGCAATGAAAGGGACCGAACTGTCGAAGTAACGTCTGAGCATAGCCAAAAATAAAGCAATGCAGCCTCCATGCGCCATTTTTTCAATAATTGGTAACCCGAACGGTGATGCGTTGCGCTGCTTCCGCCTCTTCAATGGATTGCGGCGCCGCTAGCTTCGCATAGTCATCTTCCAGTGGATCAATGGCCAATCGATTGGGGTTTAC
>CAJQKK010000206.1 GCA_905478895.1 uncultured Flavobacteriales bacterium
ATTCGACGAAGGCTCGCAGGTCTTCGATCCAAACGGACTCTCTTTCCTCAATACACTGCAAGAACTCGAGAATGGATTTGGGTACTGGGTCAAGACGCTGGTCGGGGAAGACCTCAACGGCCTCACCACATCGGACACCAAGCGCAATCCATCGTACATGGTCCTCAACGGATTGTCGTCGTCCACAGTAGCAGGCGAGACAGTCGATGTCCTCAATGCTTCGGGAGAAGTCATCGCTCAGATGGAAATCTTGGAGGGCGGTTTCCTCATGACCACAGCGGTCTTTGGGGCGGATCCGTCGGATGCAAATGCATTCGGTTTGGAGTTGGGTGAAACGCTGTCATTTGCATTCAATGGCCGCTTGGCGGACCAAACCATTGAGTGGCAAGGCGGCATGGAGCACCGAGCGCTCAACTTGACGTTTGGGGATGCCGCAGAGGCATTGACCCTAGCGCCGAACCCAGCGCAAGACCAAACGTGGCTCACGTTCCAATTGGAACGCGATGCCGCTGTCAGCGTGCAAGTAACCGATGCTTTGGGACGCGTTGTGATGGAGCAGCCATTGGGCACGCTCACACAAGGCGATCAGCAGCACGTGCTTTCCCTCTTGGGCATGGCGCCGGGCGTATACGAAGTGGCGGTGATGTCAGACGGATCAGTGGCCGCAACAGCGCGCTTGCTGATGCAAAAATAATTGAACATGTTGCGAAGAATGATGAAGCGCAATCGCCCATTTGCAAGCAGCAGCAGGCCCCCATGGATGGGGCTTGCCGCTGGCTTTGCGATGGTCGTGTGCCAGGCGGTTACGGGTGTGGCTCAGATTGAGCTGTCGGTGGATTCGTTGGTTTTCAATCCCACGACGATTGACTCGTTGTCGGTGATGGAAGTGACGGTTTCCAATGCATTGAGCGTCGATCAACAGGTCACCTTGACGGGCTTGTCAGCGCCGTTTTCAACGCTTGAAAATCCTCTGACCGTGCCTGCCGAAGGCTCCACGCAAGCCACATTCCATTTCAATCCAATCTCCGTCAGCATCTTCACCAATGAGGTCATTGCCACAGGCAGTGCTTTCGGTGCAGATACGGTGGTGGTGCAGGGCGAAGGAACCTTGCCGGGTGCCGAATTGCTCCAAGACACCCTTGACTTTGAAGCGGTTTCGGTCAATAGCGTTGCCACGGCCTATGTTCCCATTGTGAGCAGCGGTCTCGGTTCATTGTTCATCAGCGGCCTCACGGCCACCAGTCCAGAAATTTACATGGACGCAGGGGTGTCCATCCCGCAAGGCGATACATTACTTGTGCCCATTCGTTTCTTCAGTGAATTCAGTGGTGTCTACGCCATCGATGCGCTACTGCACACCACCGATCCGTTCAATCCAAACTTGAACCTGCACTGCACCATTTCCGCCATCTCTGAGGTCGGCGGTGAAGTCTGCGGCACGTGGAGCCTCGTGAACAGCCCTTACCAGCTCATTGACGACATCGTCGTCCCTGAGTCTTGCACCCTGACCATTGAACCCGGCGTCATCGTCCTTGGCGACGAATACGACATCGAAGTCTTCGGCGGCTTTTTTGCCAATGGCGCAGAAGGCGATGAGGTCGACATCACGTGTGGCGAATTGCTTTCGCATACCTCGGCGGACCAGATGGTGCTCACGCATTCATTGGTGACGGAGACGAATGAGACGCACCATTACACGGATGTGGATTATCGGGTTTTGATGGAACAGGAGATGTCAGGTACAAATCTCGACCTACCATACGCACTAGATAGTTTGGCGGAGTTTTATGAGTCAGTCAGTATTGCACAAGATGCCTGCAACTGTGACTACGATTACATCATTCAAAATGAAACGGCTGAACAGTTTTACGGCAAGTATTCTGAGACTTGGACGGACAACGAAGGGCAAGGCTGGACAATTGATGGTAATTACAATAGCAGCTCCGAGAATGGTAATTTGTACCTAGGCTACGGCAATTATTGCGGTAATTGTACACATTCTGCATACAGTCCTGTTTTTCACATTTATTCCAATGAGTCCTTCACCTCTGTGTCATTTGATATGAGATTTGACTGGTACTACAGTAATGCATATGACTTCAAAACGTTCATGTCAATAGATGGTGGTTCATGGGTCGAGATATTTTATGTTGAGGACGAGATCAACTCGTGGCAGAATTATTCTTATGACCTTGCAGGTCTAATAGATGAGGCCAGTTCTCTTCAATTTAAATTTCAAAACCATTTTGATCGCGCAGGGCATTTATACATTGATAATTTTGTCCTGACAACAGACTTTTATCCAGGCTTCGATATCCTACTCCAACCTGCTGCTGCTGCTGCTGCTGCTGCCACCCTTTCAACCGGCGGCCTTTCTATCTTTAACAGTGAATTCAACGGTGACTTCCATGCACTCAATGATTCAGTCGCTGTCGTGCTTGAAAACAGTTTGATAGCAAAAGGAACTCCGAACCCGAAAAACAGCCATGGAATCGCTCTTTACGGGAATTCAGCTGAGGTTTCGATCACAGGATCAACGGTTTCTGGTCATGAGATGGAAGGGCTGCATTTTCAAGTTAACGAGACTCACGGGGAGATGTTGAACTCCACAATTGAGAGCAATGGGTCCAACGGCATCGAAGTCGAAGGAAACCTTTCCCTCACATCGGACCATTTCACCATCCAAAGCAATGGGTCCAACGGGATCGACGTGTCACAAACGCTCGACTGGCAATCGGATTTTGATGTGTTGGCTAACAACGGCGACAACGGCGTAACCGTCGGTTCCACGCTCACACTCGTGGCAGACAGCCTCGAGGTGGTAAGTAACTTCTCCAATGGCATCATTGCCTCTGGCTCCAATTCCGATGTGACGCTCTACCAGAGTTTCATCCGAGACAACGGCAGCGACGGCATACGGCTTTCAGGAAGCAACAATGCCATGGACGTGGATTACAGTTTTTTCCGGGACAACGGCGGAGATGGGATGGACATGGGCAGCGGGAGCACGCTCGAAGTGGACAACTCCCTCATCGGTTACAATGGAAGCAACGGCATCCGCACATCGGGCGCCGCGACCATCAATTACAGCGATATTTTGCACAACGCCGGGACGGGGATTTACACAGGAGACTTCTCTACCGTAAACAACAGCATCGTCTGGTTCAATGGGGGCGTACCGCAAATGACCACAAACAATTCGTATGCGGTGAGCTACACCAATGTGCAGGGAATCAACGCGCTATTGACCAACTATGAATTTGCTTGGGGCGACGGTTGCATTGGCACCGATCCGGTATTAATCGATGACCAAGGCCACCTCGATCCTTACTCACCGTGCGTCGACGGCGGCATGCCGTGGGAACAAGACGCTCACATCCCCATGGGATTGGGAAGTTCGCGTGCCGACATGGGCATGTACGGCGGTCCGGCCAACGCGTACTGGGGCGGACAAGCACCGCCCGACGGGTCGGTTGTGATCTCAGACGTTTTTGACATTCCCAACGACCAGGGAGGCCAACTCGGTATCCAGTTTTCGGCTTCGCCTTTTGACTTTGGGGGCTTGGGATTCAACGTGACGTATTACAGCATCTGGCGCGATCTCGCGGTGGCTTCCGATACGCTCATTGACGTGGACGAAGGCAACTGGGAACAGATTGGTACCGTGCCCGCACAAGGCTTCAACCAATACGGTTACACGGCGGAAACCTTGGTCAACAGCTATCCGGAAGATCCGGGGTGCGTGACCAACTTCATCGTCTTGGCGCACACCACCGACAACAACATCTATTGGGTGTCTGAGGTCGCGGGCGCGTGTGCAGTGGACAACCTCGCGCCGGCAGATCCCGAGCTCAACG
>CAJQKK010000207.1 GCA_905478895.1 uncultured Flavobacteriales bacterium
CCACCTCGTCTTTCACCCGTTCACAGAGGAATTTTCACGAAAAACGCCACTTGAATACGTGCGAGACCTTTTTGCGGAGGGCATTCGACCGCAGAAAGTGATTGTCGGATACGACCACCGATTTGGGCGAAACCGCGAAGGTTCTTTTGATTCTTTGATCAACCTGGGAAAGGTCTTCGGTTTCTCCGTGGAAGAATTGCCGGTCCAAACCATCGAAGACACCAAGGTCAGTTCCACGAAAGTCCGGGAAGCACTTCAGGCCGGCCATGTTGCTCAAGCACGAAGCTGGCTCAATCAGCCTTATCCGCTCAGCGGTCAGGTCCAACGAGGAGAACAACTGGGACGAAAATTGGGCTATCCCACGGCCAATCTCCACATCGAAAACCCCCTGAAGTTGGTTCCTGCCTCCGGGGTTTATGCGGTATTTGCCCGTTTGGAAGGAGAACAAACTTGGAATCCCGCCATGGTCAATATTGGAACACGGCCCACGATTGAATCCGATGCCATTGAGCAACAGATCGAAGTACATCTCCTTCAAGGTGGAAGGCAATGTTACCGCGAACGCATTGATCTGCGTTTCATGAAGCGCATGCGCGACGAGGTTGCATTCGATGGATTGAAGGCCCTGAAAGAACAGCTGCAACAAGACGAGATCAACGCGCGTTCTTACCTTGAAACCGTTCAAGTACCTTTTGCCTCTCTTTGATCCATGCGCAACATTGAATCTCTCATCCCAAATTGGAAGCCACTGCACGGCAGATGGAGATCGTTCGCGTGCCATGCCTTAACCCTCGTTGTGGTTTGTTCCATGCATAGCGCCTCATTGACCGCCCAAGATGACGCATCAGCGCATTGGGCCGAAACCCAAATGTTTGAAGATGTGGAGCAAGCGGCTGAGGCCCGGCGAAACGGAGTGCCAATTTTTCGGCTGGATTTGAGCAAGCAAAAGCGAAGTGAAATTCCCCCTGAAATCTTGGAATGGACTGAGCTGCGTGAAGTAATATTGGATCGCAATCGGCTCAAATCCATCGGACCCGAATTGAAAAAACTCGTATTTCTCGAACGATTGGCCGTGAACTCCAATCGACTTGAGCATTTCCCTGATGTTTTGACACAAATGCCTCATCTCAAAACACTTGAATTGGGGGACAACATGATTGATTCCATTCCGCTCAACATTGACAAAATAAAAGCCCTTGAATCCTTGGAACTTTGGGACAATGTATTGGCCTACTTTCCTGCCTCATTGAGCGATTTACCCCATTTGCACACATTGGATTTGCTGCACAATGATATGGTGTTTGAAGAACAGGAAGCCCTGCGCAATTGGCTACCAAGTCAGGTTGAACTCATCCTTTCCGCGCCTTGTCGCTGTGATTTTGACGAGTAATGCAGCGCGATCGTGCCTTTCGTGTTTCGTCTGAACATTCATCGGAAACCGGCTGGAAAGGCTGGCATCGATGGGGAGAACCGGTTGCAGCCATCCTCAATTTAACGTACACGATTGGATACATGAACGCCGCTTCCTGGAGTTTTCTTGTTGCCGCGTTGGGGTCCGCGCTGTACCTGGTCATTTGTTGGCAACGCCAAATGTTGGCTGAGGCTTTTCTTTGGCTGTATTACATTGGAATGGCATGCGTTGGAATGGTCGCTGTTGAGGATGCTTGGCCCGATCCACTCCCCGTTGCGAGCTGGCAGGAGCATGTGCTTTCCATTGTTTGCGCGCTGTTTCTTTGGGGCATGGCAACAATGATTCTCAAACGAAAGGGACGGGCTTGGCGACCTGGATTGGATGCTTTCACCACCGTGGGCAGCTTGTTAGCGACCTTTTGGATGCTGCAATTCGTCCATGCCAATTGGCTCTACTGGATGGTCGTCAACTCCGCAGCGATTGTACTATACAGCAGCCGAAAAATGACGTGGACCATGGGGTTATTTGTTCTTTACACATTGCTGGCAATTGAAGGCTGGTTTGACTTTTTTCCATGATCAAGGGCATTACACGCATTGCCATTAGTGGAGTCGAATCCACCGGAAAAACCACCTTGGCCGTGGCACTGTCGAAGGCCCTTGGTGCAGAGGTGGCATTTGAAGCAGCACGCACTGACCCGAGGGTGCGAGCGGGCACGATTGAACTGCCCGATTTGAAACGATTGGCAAAAGCACAATGGCAGGCCTGCCTAGCCGCCGAAGACCGAGCGTCCAAGTCGCAATCTTCAGCCGTCATCTCCGACACGGATTCCACGGTGATTCGAATGTGGGGCCGATGGGCATTCCGTGCCGAAATTACCGGGCTGGAAACCCTGGAACAATGGGCGGATATCACCTTGCTTTGTGCGCCGAACATCCCTTGGATTGCAGATCCCCTGAGGAGTTTGCCCGATTCGAGCGATCGTCAACAATTGCATCAATGCTACTTGGATGAACTGCAGAATCGCAGGGACCACACATGGGTCCTGATCGACGGTTTAACCCAAGAAAAACGGCTCGAACAAAGTGTCCGAGCCGTCCAATTCTTTCGGAATGATCCCGGCGTCAGCGAATGATAAACTTGACGGGAATCGTATACTGAACGCTCACCGCTTTTCCGCGTTGTTCTCCGGGTTCAAAAGTTGGTAAGCTCTCGACAACCCTCGTTGCTTCCGCATCGAGTCGCGAATCCACTTCCCGTAGTACACGCACGTCGCGGACTTTTCCGTCCTTTCCAACCACAAAATAAACGAATACGGTGCCTTGTATTCCTGCATCCTTCGCAATCGGAGGGTACTTGGTGTTTTTGGAAACGTACTTAATGATTTCAAGCTGCGTGCATTGATGCCGCTCATCACCACGCAACTTTCGGCAGTCTCCCATGGCCGGCATATTCTCCACAATCATGAAGGCCACATCCTCTTCTTCTTCTTCGTAATCCTCGATGATTTCAATCTCCGTGTCCTCATCCAATTCAATGTCCTCAATCTCTAATTCTTCCTCGATTTCTTCCTCGTCATCCACAA
>CAJQKK010000208.1 GCA_905478895.1 uncultured Flavobacteriales bacterium
TCCAGGAAATTATCCCAAACAAGCGTCAGAACATGCTCTTCTCGGCCACTTTTCCATCTCGTGTAGAACGCCTTGCCGACGAGTTTCTATTGTGGCCCACACGGATTGAAGTGACCCCGGAATCAACACCTGTTGAAACCGTTCGACAATTGAAATTGGAGTTGCCCAATCATCGCACCAAGATTGCTTTTATCGAATGGTGGATCACGAATTACCTCGGTGAAAAACGCTTGTTAATTTTCGCGCGCAAGAAAGAAGAAGCGGAAAATTTGGCCCGTTACCTTCAACGGTGCTTTGATTTTGGAATTCGCACCATTCATAGCAATAAAGCGCAAAATTCTCGCATCAACGCTATGGAGGATTTCAGGTCTGGTGCTGTGCGAATACTGGTTTCTACGGATGTCGCAAGCCGCGGCATTGACGTGCCAGAAACGGAAATGGTCATCAACGCCTCCGTGCCTCGAGATCCGCATGAATATGTGCACCGCATTGGCCGAACAGGACGCGCTTTCCGGGATGGAACCGCATTGACCATTAACGATCCCGCAGAACGGTATGCGTTGGAGCGAATTGAAGCATTGGTCGGTGAACCACTGGAGGAAATAGAAGCACCGGAATCCCTAGAGTCATTTGATACGCCCCGGCATGAGCGTCAGATGCAAGCGCGGGAAATTGACCGTGAAATGCGCAAAAGAGATCCCAACTATCGCGGAGCCTTCCACGAAAAGAAAAAGAAAGGAAGCAAGGCGAAGTCTTCACGATCCAATCGGAAGCCGAGAAAGTAACTTGTCAGGCAAATCCGACCAGGGAGTCAAGCCTTCCCCATGTAAAATATAGCCTTCTTCATAGCACATGATCGCAAGGCGCCCATCATCCAATGGTTGCACATGGGTATGAAAATTGAAGTCAAAGCCTTTGCGGCGCAGCCAAATCATGCGGCTTTCCTCTGTCATTTCATCTTTAACCGTCTCCTTTAATGAGACGAGAAGCGACCAATTGCGAATCAACACCTTTTCCACCTCCTTTACGGTGGAGGACTTCACATGGCTCCTCCTATACTGGCGCACTCGGCACACATCATTGCAGAATTTCTTGTCCATTCTGCCGCGCAATGTGCTGCCACATTCCTGGCAGCGACTGCTGGGGAATTTTAAAATCATACCGCAATAAAAACACGAGTAACACGCTTGTTATGTGTCGTTTACAACCGGAGCTTTAAAATTCACAACCGCAAATTCACCCACTGTAACCAGGCTATAATTTCATTTTCCCGACCAATTCAACAAATAGTTTCGTGAGCATCGGCTCTGCCTTGAGAGCCATGGCAACCACTTCATCCAGGTCAAAAGGTTTCAACGCATCGGGATTGCATTCATCCGTGAGGACGCTCACGGCTGCACAAGGCATATTCATGTGAACGGAGGCAATGACCTCAGGAACAGTTGACATTCCAACTGCATCTGCACCAATGGCTCGTAAATAACGATACTCTGCTCGTGTTTCAAGCTGGGGGCCCGCAACACTGGCATATACGCCTTCATGAACGTCGATGCCCGATTCCAATGCCGTCTCTTTTAAAAGGGCCGTAAGGGTTGCGTCATATGGCTCGCTCATATCGGGGAATCGTGTTCCGAGGGTTGGAAAGTTAGCACCTCGCAGCGGCGTATCCGGCAACAGATTGATGTGATCCTCAATGACCATTAATTCGCCTTTCACAAATGCAGGATTCAGGCTTCCAGAAGCATTTGAGATCAAAAGAGCCTTGGCGCCAAGCATCCGTGAAATGCGCACGGGCTTGACCACTTGCTCCATCGAATAGCCCTCGTAAAAATGAAATCGCCCCTGCCATGCAATTACTTTCTTACCATTTAAAACACCGTAAATGAGCTTCCCAAAATGCTGCTCCACCGTCGCTACTGGGAGGTGCGGAATTTGACTGTAACTCCACGAATGAAGAATGTCAATGGAATCCACAAGTCCTCCAAGCCCCGTACCCAGAACGATTGCTACATCCACGTCTTCAATTCCCCGTTCCTGCAAATAAGCTGCTGATTCATTCAATTCAACTAATGCATCCATACCATCCTTTTTATTTATGGGTCAAATCATCTCCGAACTGATTCTGGCAACCCTTTGTGTTCCTCATTGATTGTCTTGAACAAAGCTATAAAAACAAGATTGCCGACCTTTGAGCTGTTCGAAAGAAAAAAACACCCGAATGCCAACGACCAATCCGACAAAACCCATCGCCATTGTAGGCGCCGGAGCCATGGGCTCTGGGATTGCACAGGTTGCCGCTCAGGCAGGAAGCTCCGTGATCTTGCTTGACAGCCAGAAAGAAGCCTTGGAACGAAGCAATGCCGCATTGCAAAAAGTGGCTGCGCGGCAGGTAGCCAAAAATCGCTGGAGCTTGGATGAATCGGAAGCAATTCAATCCCGAATCCACCGAACCACTGATTTTGAGCGAGTCGCGGAATGTGACTTGGTCATCGAAGCCATTGTGGAAGACCTTGAGGCCAAAACAGACCTCTTTCATTCCTTGGAAGATCATGTAAAACCATCGACCATACTCGCCACCAATACCTCGTCGCTTTCCGTTACAGCATTGGCAGGAACATTGCGTCACCCACAGCGTTGCATTGGCTTGCACTTTTTCAATCCAGCTCCGCTCATGGCACTGGTCGAAATTGTTCCGGCATTGCAAACAAGTCATGACGTAATTGCGCAATGCCAGTCGTGGTTGGTGGACTGGAACAAATCTGCAGTCATTGCCAAGGATACTCCGGGATTCATCGTCAACCGCCTTGCTCGTCCTTTTTACGGCGAGGCACT
>CAJQKK010000209.1 GCA_905478895.1 uncultured Flavobacteriales bacterium
AAGCTACCAGTAGTACTTAGGTTCAACAAGTGCTCTCCGTCAGCGAAGACAGCGTGCAATGAATGCTCGGCTGATGGCAATACAGCGTACACTCGGTACGTGTTTCCTTCAACCTGGCCGCCATTGTCTACGGCTTCAACGACCAACTCAACGTTGCTGGCACTCGCACCGAAAGCGAGAAAGGAGGCCGCAGCCAGTGTGAAAAGGTTCTTCATTTCAATGAATTATTAGATGTTTCTGTGGTCAAGATTTGATGTCTGTTGAGGCTAAGATATGACAATCCTTCGTTATTCCCAAAATTATTTTATCGAAGTTAACAAAAAGTTCATAGACGAAAGAAGTCTACTTAGCGTCTTCTGCTAATGTAATGTGCAATTCGAACAACTCAAAACAAAAGTGAAAGTTTATGCATCCATTCAACAAGACCACAATTGTAAAGAATCGTGCGTTAATTCATTCTTGTTCGATGGCCTCCGGCTGAACTTGCGGAATATAAATTAGCTGAAAAATATTCGCAAGCGCATGGAGCCAACCGTACTACACCACTTCGTCCATGGTCAATGGCAATCGCCAGATGGGAATGCAACGCAGGAGATCAAGCATGCCATTCACGGAAATGTCCATGCTTTAGCTTCCTTAGCAGAATTGGATTGGAAAGAGGTCCTGGCCTATGGACGGTCTGTAGGCAACCCCGGGCTGCGTTCCATGACATTCCAGGAGCGCGGACGCATGCTCAAAGCACTGGCTCTTCATTTGCACAGCCAAAAAGAATTGTTTTACAGGGTGAGTGAGGCGACTGGCGCCACGCGAGCTGATTCATGGATTGATATCGAAGGAGGCATAGGAAACCTATTCGCTTATGCCAGCTTGCGGCGTCAATTTGGCGATCAACCGTTTGCCTTGGATGGCGATGCCATTGGACTCAGCAAAGGAGGAACTTTTGTTGCGAACCACTTGCTCGTCCCGAAGGAAGGTGTGGCCGTGCACATAAACGCTTATAACTTTCCTGTATGGGGCATGCTCGAGAAAGTGGCTGTGAATTGGCTCGCCGGCGTTCCCGCCATTGTGAAGCCTGCGACTTCCACCAGCTTCCTTACAGAATGTGTAGTCCGGGAGATCATTCGTTCTGAGATTCTCCCTCCGGGCGCTATACAGCTGATTTGCGGACCGGCTCGGGGGCTTTTGGATCATGTGGATGAGCGAGACGTCGTAACCTTTACGGGTTCAGCTGCAACTGGAATGAAGTTGAGGGCACACCCCAATCTGAACGCCAATTCCGTTCCGTTTAATATGGAAGCGGATTCTCTGAACTCTTCCATCTTAGGAAACCATGTGAAATCGGGGGACCCTGAATTTGAGTTATTCATCAAAGAAGTAAGAAAAGAAATGACGGTCAAATGCGGTCAGAAATGCACGGCCGTGCGTAGAATTTTTGTTCCGGAGCATTTGATCGATGATGTTCAAAGCGCGCTCATTGATTCGCTTTCAAAAACAAAAATGGGCGATCCCAATCAAGAGGGAGTGAGAATGGGGGCACTTGTAAATGTTGCGCAAAAAGAAGAGGTGCTTCGACAAGTTGAAAAACTAGGGACAGAAGCGGAGTGTGTTTACCGCGATGAATCAGAGCCTATTGGGAATGTTGAAAGCGCAGCGTTCATGGGACCGGTGCTTCTCCGAATGGATGAACCTGACAAAGCATTGCAATGCCACGATGTCGAAGCCTTTGGGCCTGTGAGCACACTGATGCCTTACCGCAGCATGGATCATGCCATCGAACTCACAAACCGCGGGAAGGGCTCGCTCTGTTGCTCCTTGGTCAGTCATGACGCAAAGGAGGCGCAGCATTTCGTGATGGGAGCTGCTGTGATGCACGGACGCATTCTTGTATTGGATCGCGAATGTGCGAAAGAGTCAACGGGACACGGATCCCCCCTACCGCTTCTCGTTCACGGAGGACCAGGACGCGCGGGCGGTGGTGAGGAAATGGGCGGCCTCAGGGGAATTAGGCATTACATGCAGAGGACTGCCATTCAAGGTTCTCCCACAATGCTTTCGGCCATCACACAATCCTATCACGCAGGCGGGAGGCAAACAGAGGCACAGCCACATCTGTTTCAACAGCACTTTGAAGATTTAATCATTGGCCACACGGTCACAACAGCGAAGCACACCATCACCGAAGCCGACATTGTCAATTTTGCCAATGTAAGCGGTGATCACTTTTACGCTCATGTAGATGAAACGAGTCTCGACGGCACCATATTTGAGCAGCGAGTAGCTCATGGATACTATTTGTTGAGCAAAGCAGCGGGATTGTTCGTCGATCCCAAAAAGGGTCCGGTACTGCTCAACTACGGCGTCGAGGAAGCTCGCTTTACGAAGCCTGTATATGCGGGCACCACCGTTGGGGTCAGGCTCACGGTTAAGGAAAAGGTCGAACAGGAGAAACGCACCGATGATGACATCCGAAAGGGAATCGTAAAGTTCTACGTGGATATGTATGACGACCAAGGTGAGAGCGTTGCGGTAGCAACCATCCTGACCATGGTGAAACTGCGAAAGCAGGATTGAAGGCACAAATGCAGGGCAATTTTGGAACATGAAGTATTTTCTCCTGGGTTTCTGTTGGGTTGTTTCGTTCGTGTCTTTCGGGCAACGAGAATCCGCGCCTGATGGGTTTGCTTATTTGACAGGCGACCAAATTGCGCTTGACTTGGACAGTTTGTCCGCTTGGGTCCTCAGACTGCATCCAGCTCCATTTGCTCATTGTTCTCCGGAGGAATGGACCGCTTCCCTGGATAAAAACAAACGATTGGCTCGTGGCGGCGGGAATGTATTCACTGCAGCGAAGGCATATGCTGATTTGATGAGCCTCCTAGAAGACAGCCACACCGGAATTGCATTGCAGTCGTTCGCCAACACCTTGGCAAGCTCAAATGGCCAAATCCCCATTGAAGTAGCCACCGTTGAAAACAAAACTGTTGTCGTTCAAGATTGGAGCAAACAATTGGCTCGGGGCTCTATTGTAAGTTCCATTGGGGGCATCCCCTCGCGTTCGCTTCTCGGCATGTCCCTTTCGCTCGTTTCCCAAGAAGGGGACGCCTTGGTGTCAAGTGTTCGGATGGCTGACAAACTCTGGAATGACCTGGCCCCATTTGCATTGGGAGCTGTGTCCGGTGATAGTCTGCCCCTTATTCTTGGCGTGAACGATTCGATGTTTGCGAAAACCAAAGTAGTGGCAAAAGCCGATCTCGACTCCATTAAGTTGACGGCAGTCAAGCGAGACATCTCATGGAGAAGGCTGCCAGAGCACCCGGATATTGTTCATTTGACCATTCGATCCTTTCATCCTGAGGAGGTAAGGAAATTCAAACGTGAACTGAAACATTGCTTTCAGACGATTTGCCGGGCGGAAAAGAAATCCAAAAGTGCCATTACCGGCATGGTACTCGATTTGCGCCAAAATTCAGGAGGGCACATTGCGCTAATGGCAGAACTCCTTCCTTATCTCGCTTCGGAAGCAACACGCATTCCCTTTGGCGCGCAAATCAAACACAGCAAAGTCGCACGAGGTCAATTGAGTCAGCCATGGATCGGAGGCTCTATTTTCTCCTTCGGATACGACCGAAACTTCATGCGCTTGAACAAGGCCATTCGCGACCAGAACCAAAACAACATGAGTTTTGTGCCCTTCATGAACCCCATAACCCCAAAAAAGCGATTGAATTATTCAGGGCCCGTGGCCATGGTTCTGGATGGTCTCTCAGCGTCGGCCTCCGTTTCTTTAGCCGCGTGGTTTGTGCGGTCAGGACGAGGGAAAACCATTGGAGAACCTCCGATGGGTAGCATTAGCGGAACATTTGGGAATCCTGTTCGTTTGACCCTTCCATCCTCAATGCTTCAGATCAATGTGGCGACGGCGCGTTATTACACCGAGGAGCCAATACGATGGCAGACAAAACCTTTGCTGCCTGATTTTCCCGTCGCCATGACCATTCAAGACCATAAGCTCAATCGCGATCCATTCCTTGAGAAAGCGGTGGAATGGCTGCGCCGTGCTGAGTAAATTCCTTTTGACTAATTTTCACCGCATGCAAAGCCTAAGAAACCCAATAACTCAGTCCCGCTCCATCGTCCTTGGCTCATTGGCTGTTCTTTTTGTGATTGGTTGCTCAAATCAACCATCCCCGCCGTTGCACCAAGAGGTCAATCCATTTATAGGCACTGGGGGCCACGGCCACACCTACCCTGGCGCAACCTCTCCGTTTGGAATGGTTCAATTAAGTCCAGACACACGTCTAACGGGTTGGGACGGCTGTGGCGGTTATCATTATTCGGACTCGGCGATCTATGGCTTTAGCCACACCCACTTGCAAGGCACCGGAGTCTCCGATTATGGCGACATTCTTTTTATGCCGTGCACGCAATTCAACGAAAAGGGGACTTCATGGCCTGAGCGTTACAAGAGCCGATACTCTCATGATTTAGAAACAGCGTATGCCGGACATTACCGAGTTGACTTACTGGACCATGGTATTCAGGTTGACCTCACCACCACACCTCGTGTAGGAATTCATCGGTATCGATTGAATCAGCCGGACACATTGACGTTAATCGTGGACATGAATCACCGCGATGAATTGGTGCATTACAGCATCTACCCAATGAATGATTCGACATTGGTTGGTCATCGCGTGTCAGACAATTGGGCCACCGAACAGCACGTATATTTCGCGGCGCGATTTGATCGTGCATTTCAATGGCAAGATCAACTGTCTGAGATGACAGATCTCGGCCATGATGCCGACGGGGTGCTCCGGCAAGAAATGGAGTTTGTTCCTGTATTCGCTTGTGATTTTGGTGTAGTCGACGAATTGAATGCCCGGGTGGCCCTGAGTTTTGTCAGCATCGAAGGGGCGTTGAAGAATCTGAAGGCAGAAGCGCCAACCACTGACTTCAATCCGTACCTCCAGGAGGCCACCGCGAATTGGGATGATCAGCTCGCTTGTGTCATGGCCGATGGAGGCACGGATGATGATCGCAAAAAATTCTATACGGCTTTGTACCATTGCTTCACGACCCCAAACATTGCGAATGATGTTGACGGCAAGTACCGGGGAACAGATCTGGAACTCCATCAATTGGGCGCAGAGGATGGCAACCAGTACACCGTTTTCTCTCTTTGGGATACTTACCGCGCGCTGCATCCGCTGCTGAATTGGCTCGAACCGGAGCGATCACGGGATTTTGTCCGAACCATGTTGCGGATGTACCAGCAAGGAGGACAGTTGCCGGTTTGGGAATTAGCCGGCAATTACACGGGATGCATGATAGGATACCACAGCGTTCCTGTAATTTCCGATGCCTTCTCATGGGGCATTGTAGATTTTGACAGACAATTGGCACTAAACGCCATGGTACAGGCCGCTGACAGCATGCACCTTGGACTACCTGCCTATATCGAACGTGGATACATCCCACTCGACGAGGAACATGAGTCGGTTTCAAAAACATTGGAGTATGCTTTTGACGATGCTTGCATTTCTGCATTTGCCAATGACATTTCCAAAGAAGCTGGAGGCAACTCCCCCACTGATTTTGTGCAAATTGAAAGCCGTTTTAAGAATCGCGCCCTTTCTTACCGCAACCTTTTCAATTCAAAATCAGGATTTATTCAACCAAAGCGAGGCGGCGCCTGGTTGGCTAATTTCGAGCCCAGAGAAGTAAACTTCAATTATACCGAGGCCAACGGATGGCAATACAATTTTTATGTACCCCACGACATCAACGGGCACATGAATCTTATGGGTGGACCCACAGCATACGAATCGCTTTTGGATGAAATGTTTGAAGGAACGAGTGAAACCACAGGTCGAAGTCAGCCTGACATTACGGGCATGATTGGTCAATATGCGCATGGCAATGAGCCAAGTCACCACATGGCCTACCTCTACGCTTACGCTGGAAATCATGGCAAAACAGCGAAGCTTGTGAAGCAAATTCAAGAGAATCTATATTCCAACGATCCGGATGGTCTTTCTGGCAATGAAGATTGCGGACAAATGAGCGCTTGGCATGTTTGGAGCGCGATGGGCATGTATCCGGTTTGTCCGGGTTCCGATCAATTGGTGGTGGGTGCTCCCGCATTTTCTTCCATGCTGATCACGCCAAGGCCGAAGCGAGGCACTTTCTCAGAGAAAAACGAATTGCACATTGAACGCCTTGGCTCTGGCTCCTATATCTCTGGAATCGCTTCCGACTTTGGGCATCCGACGGTACTTCAATCGCAGACGAAGAGTTGGTTCAGCAAGGAATTGGTTCGACAAGGCGGTCGCATTCAATTTGAGACCGACACAGACTCACCTGGGACATTTGGGTCCGCTTTGGCTGATCGACCGTCAGAAATATGGGATGATAAGAAATTCATCGGTGTCCCTGTCATTTCAGCGCCAATGACCTTTCGATCGAAGACGTTCCAAGTTTCCATCTTGCCAAATGCAAAAAACGATGCCATTGAATATCAAACCTCGCCTCGCTCTTTGAAGCAAGCATCCGAATCATGGAAATCCTATTCAGGCCCCTTTGAGGTAAGTGCTGACGCACAAATATGGGCCCGCAGTGTGGGTTCAAATGGAAACCAATCCAGCGCAGTGTCGCATCATATTCGCAGGATCAGCCATAATTGGACGCTCAACTTGCAGACTGCATTTGACCCCCAATACGCTGCAAGTGGGAGAAATGCGATGATTGATGGCATCCGAGGCCCTCGTCATTATCAAACAGGAGACTGGCAAGGGTTTTGGGGCGAAGATGTAAAAGGAGTTATTGATCTAAAAGAAAATCGGCAGATTACGGCGGTTGAAGTTGGCGCATTGCGGGACATTCGGCCTTGGATATTTCTACCGCGAGAAGTTCGAATTGAGGTTTCTTCAGACTCGCTCGCATGGCGCGCATTTGGCAAAGGTCCAAAGCGCCACGAAAACGCCAATGATGACGAAGAGGCTTTGGTTCATCGCTTTGAAGTTGAAGGAGAGGCGTCTGCTCGCTACATTCGATTTGATATAATCAATTTCGGGCCGCTTCCAGAAGGCCACCTGGGTGCTGGCCATCCTAGTTGGACGTTCCTGGATGAAATCCATGTGATTACCAAATAAACATGTCAGAAACGAATGGATCAATGACCGAAGATTTACTTCAAGCAGGGTTAGCGCAAACGACTCTGCATCCGCTCAATCTTCGCGTGCGCCATGCTGTAGGATCAATTATCACCCTTGAAGATGGCAGCGAACTCATTGATTTCATCTCTGGAATAGGCGTCAGTTCATTTGGGCATGGAAACCCTCTAATCACGCAAGCGCTGAAAGATCAGATTGATCTCCACCTTCACGTCATGGTCTATGGGGAAATGAGGCAGGCGTCACAAGATCGCGCCGCAAAGCTTCTTCTGTCCCTGTTGCCTGATGCTTTAGACACGGTATACTTTGTCAACTCAGGAGCTGAAGCGGTTGATGGCGCATTGAAACTCGCACGAAGCAGCACAGGTCGCCAGAAAATCCTGGCAGTTGATGGCGGCTACCACGGGAATACTTTTGGGGCATTGACGGTTAGTTCCAACGAAGCGCGCAAGGCCCCGTTTGAACCCTTGATTCCAGGAATTGAATTTTTGGCCTGGAATAACGTTCAAGCGCTCGATGCGATTGACCATACAATTGCAGCGATCATCGTGGAAACAATCCAAGGAGATGCAGGGATTCGGATACCCGACCAAGGATGGCTTTTATCCCTTCGTGAAAAATGCAACGAGACCGGAACATTGCTCATTTTGGATGAAATTCAATGCGGAATGGGCCGCACGGGCAGACCATTCGCATTTGAACATTTTGACATAGAGCCTGATGTTTTATGCTTGGGAAAAGCATTGGGTGGCGGCTTGCCCATGGGGGCATTTGTGAGTTCCAAATCACGCATGAAACAACTGGCCAATGCTCCTGCATTGAGCCATATCACGACATTCGGAGGCCACCCTTTGCCCTGCGCATCTGCAGCGGCGGCCTTGCAATTATTAAAAGACTTGGACTTCCAGCACACCGAAAGGTGTGCGCTTCGATTTGAAAAGATCGTATCAGCGCATGTCCTGGTCAAAGAAGTGAGGCGCCTCGGCGCTTACATCGCGATTGAACTGCCTGATGAAGAAGCGGTCAATTACTGTGTCCAACATGCACTTACTCAAGGGCTTTTGATTTATTTCTTTTTGAGCACGCCTTGTGCCTTTCGGGTTGCTCCTCCCCTGACCATGGACGAGGCCACCTGGGTCAGAGCCACAGATATCCTCTGTCAAACACTGGATGCCTGCGCTTCTTCGATGCGCTAACCGGAATGGTGACGAATAAATTCTGCCATGTTGTCAATGGAGCGTTTGGCCTCAGGCAAGATATCGGGAAACAGCTGCCACCCGTGGAGGGCAGCCGGCTCAATTCGAAATTCAAAGGAGACCTCAGCTTGGTCCAATTCTTCCGCAAGACTCTCGGCATCATGCCACAAATACTCCATCTTGGACGCCTCCAAGTAAACAGGGGGCCATTCCGCCACAGAGGCCAATATAGGAGAAGCTTTGGGATCAGTGGCAGCGTGTCCCTGGAGGTAATGAGTCGCATATTCCAGCATATCCAAACGCTCAAAAGGACTCCAATTCGATTGGCTCGCGGTGTTGCTTCTTGAGCCAGGCCTCAAATCAATCCAGGGAGACAGCAGAAGCAGCCCTGCGGGTGACTTCCCATGGTTTGCTAAAATCTCATTCAACAATGCAGCAGCGAGGTTCGCACCGGCCGAGTCTCCCATCAACCAAATTCTTCCGTCCTCTTTGCACAATTCATCGTAACAAGCCAGCAGCTCATGGATCGCAAATGGAAAAGGTTTTTCAGGAGCTAGGCTGTAGTCGGGAATGTAAACTTCAGCTTGGCACTTCTTAGCGAGCGATGTAGCCAATGCCCGGTGGGTCCGGGCAGAGCCAAAAGCGAAGCCTCCTCCATGAGCCATTAAAATCCGATCAGGGCGATGTTTGTGTTGATCCGATGCAGGCGCACAATAAATCTTAGCCGAAGGAATACCAGCGAGTTCCATTTGTTCAAATGTGACCCCAAACTGACCGGGATATAGTCTGGACAAACCATCCAAGGTGGACCGGATTTGTTCAGGTGTCATCTTAATGACATCGCGTCTCCAACTCCGTCCCAGTTGATGGGTAATACTTACAAAACGCTGCGGAATGTTCCAGAGCGATGGGGGCACCTGAGCCATTGTTTTAATGTCGCTTTGTGATGGATTGAAACACCGGATACCGATTTACAGTGCCCTCATAGTTCGCAGAATTCATATGCAACCAATTGAGTTGTGCTCTGCTGCTCCCTGCGATCTCAGGATTGGACGCTTTTTCGGCATCAAAGCGAATCCGCAGTTCTGCATTGGATTGAAGCATTTCCAGAGCCGTTTCTTCAAAGACGTAAGCACTGAAGTATTCCTTTTGCTGCAAGGCACTGTCAAAGAAGTTCCATGTGAAAAATGAGTCGTGTCCCCGGGGATCCAAGGTCTCAATCAAATAACGAGCTCCAATCTGCTCGGTTGGCACAAGCCAATCTCCTTTGAACAACCGGACCCGTTCGGCACGAGACTCCAAGGAATCAAGACGGTTAATGTGATGGCCCTCATAGGGAGCGTTCCTAGCATCGAAGCCACGGATATAGGTTACCTCTAATTCCATAATTGTATCTGCGGAAAGCTGCGTCATCTCGATGCCATTCCATTGGCAACGGTCGACCACTTCTCTCCAAGCTTGAGGCACAACATAGAATTCAGGCAATTGTCCCGTTTCATCCGGTAGGAATCGATTGAACCATGGGATTTGACGTTCCCACGTTTGTTCGCGATCATAAGCTAGCCGAATGTCACCAGTCACTTGGCTCACTTCCCTGCGGGCCGTGTAGCCCTTGAAAGGAATCATTATTGAGTCGGTCGCATCAAGTGCCCAATGCACAGGCAACTCGCATGCGTTTTTGACGCGATCCGCCTCCACTGCTCGAAGTCGAATAATTTCAGCGGCATTTTCCGCTGTGAAGAGGGCGATGCACTGAATAAGGTCCAATGTTGCCGCGACGCGCTTCGGAAACGGCTTCAGCATATGCGCTTCTGCTGTGAAGCCTAGGGTGCCAAACAAGGTGGTATAACCTGTGCTGTAGCGTGGGGACTCCAAGAACCCAATGATGCCTGACTCCGGCGTTTGATTACGGGCATTGACGTAAGGAACAATGGTTTCACCGCGTTGCTCCATGGATTCGAAAATATGCGGTTCCATGACCTCCCTGAGGTACGGCCCTATCACGGGGCCTGCCTTGTCAGCCTGGGTTGTTATTAGGGTCATGGCATAGGTGTAATCCGCGCCATTGCTTGTGTGCGTATCAATGAACACATCTGGGTTGATCGCCTGAAAAAGGGCAACAAAACTTCGTGCGTTTTGGCTGTCCATTTTGATGAAATCCCGATTGAGATCGAGGTTTCGAGCATTCCCACGAAAACCATATTCCTCGGGTCCTTCTTGGTTCGTTCGGGTGCAACAATTCCGATTCAATGCACCACCAACGTTGTACATTGGCACAATCACTACATCCATGGACGTGAGCAAATCACGCAACCCCTGACCGTCATTCAGCATCTCCCTTGCCCAAGCAATGGAGGCATTCACACCGCATGGCTCTCCCGGATGAATCGCATTGTTGATGAGTAAGCAAGCTTTGGCCCCATCAGCGTTTCGATCTATGTGCAATTTCCTCAAATCATTCAAGCTCTTCAGATCCCTCGCACGATTGCTGAGAACAAAGGCATGAATGGGCCTGCCCACGTCGCTTGAGCCCACCTCCACTAAGGATGCGAATTCCGAATCAACGGACATTGATTGGAAGTTGTCGATGGTTTCCTGCCAAGTTGGCGTCACATTGTCCAGAACATTCGACGAGGAATCATTCGTGTCGACCTGCCCATATCCATGTGCAATGGGCAGCGCCAAAAAAGCGACACATAGGCATCGGAACGCATCGTTCATGGACAGCAGCGAGCAAGCAAGGAGAGCGGAAGCATGGTATTTCATTAAATCTCTTTCAATGTTTGCACAAAAGTCGGAACTTTGCCCCATGATTCGTTTCACACCGTCATCCAAGGCTGAATTAGCGGTAGGAAAGGTACTTCTCTCTGAGCCTTTTTTGAGCGATGCCTATTTCGGAAGAAAAGCCGTGTTGCTTTGTGAGCACAATGATGAGGGGTCTTTCGGTTTCGTATTGAATAATTTCGTGCAAGTGGATTTGAATGAGTTGCTTGATGAATTGCCGGATTGGGAGGCCAAAATCAGTCTGGGCGGCCCCGTCAAGCACAGCAATCTTTATTACCTACACACGAAAGCTGAAGCTCCGGGAGCTGTAATGGTCATGGACGGATTGTTCATGGGGGGCGATTTCGAATGGTTGAAGGCGGTCATAGAAGAGGGGAAAGTCGATGAAAGCGAACTTCGTTTCTTCATTGGCTATGCAGGATGGACTCCCGGTCAACTTGAGTCAGAAATCAAAAGCCACTCCTGGTTTGTGACCGAAACGACCATTGAAAACATTATGGACACGAGGGTTGAAGAAGAAACGCTCTGGAAGCAGTTGATCGAAGATATGGGGGCTGGTTTCGGCCATATAGCAAATGCCCCGTCCGATCCCTCTCTGAATTGATCGTTCTTACAGAGTTAAGCTCAGGCCTCTAAACGAATGGAGTAGCCAGCGTGGTTGCGGATGTTCAACACTGATCCATCTTCGAAAATAAAATACTGGCCTTTGATTCCTACAAGTTTCCCTTGAATCGACGGAATCTTGTCCAGCCGGATACTTTTGACTTTTTCAGGATACGAAACCACAGGGTAGTGAAATGCCAGTGGCTCGCTGTCTTCGTCAAAGAAACTCTCATAACCTTCTCCAAGCGAATCAAAGCAGCGCTCCCTCCATTCGGTAAGCTCCTCCAAATCGGGTTCGACGCATTGCAGCATTTTGCGATAGTTGGTTTTGTCAATCATGATCGATTTCAAGAGAACCTCCAATTCACCCGCCAATTGTCGGTAAGGAACATTGGCGACGACAATAGCCCCAACGGCACCTTGATCGTGCCAACGGTATGGACGATTGGTTGCGCGTGTTACACCAACCTTGAATCCACTTGTCTGACTTACATAAACAAAATGCGGCTGGTTGTGGTGGACCTGCTCCCACTGAAAGTCACGCAAAGCTATTCCTTCGTGTATTCGGCTCAATTCTGGACGCAAGACACTTTCTACTGCGCTTGGCGCATTGAGCCATGCATTGTAACTCATGCCGTCGCCGTAAGCCTTCTTAATGGTTTTCCCTGTAACCGTGCAATGAATTGCATTTTGGAAAACAATCGAAATCTCCCTTCCTACGAGACGATTCAGCTCCACGGGCTCCATTGGCTCCAACCCGTTCGCACCCTCCAAGGAGTAGGATACAGATTCCGACGAAACTATCGGGCTTTTCGTCTTCATTTTCCGCAAATTACCTACCCATTCCATGCGTTAAAATTAGCGCATAACCAAGCACTGGATCGCATGGAAAGCGGAAATATCATCGAAAAATCGTATATTGCGTTTACGAATAAATTCACACGCATGAAAAACATTTTACTCATGGTCGGGCTGGCGTTTAGCTTATCAGCCGTTTCACAAACCCTTTACGAAGAAGGATTTGAAGGTTTCGCTGGAGGAGACTACATCTCTTCGAGCAACGTTTGGATTACTTGGAGTGGCTCAGGTGACGGGACTGCTGAAGACGCACAAGTTTCAACGGACCAAGCATACGAAGGCGTTAATTCATTGCATTTGTATGCGAATGCCGCGGCAGGTGGCCCCATGGACGTCGTCTTAACTGCTGGTTTGGACGGAGGCGTGTATGAAGCTTCATTTTGGATGTACATTCCTGAAGGCTCTTCCGGCTACTACAATGTCCAAGAAGATGTTGCTCCTGGTGTAGGATGGGCATTTGATGTCGTATTCGCTTTTTCGGGTGACTTCCAAGTTACAGCTGATATGGCCACGACTGGTTCTGGATCTTTCCCTCTCGATCAGTGGTTCGAAGTGCATCACTTGATTGACATGGACAACGACGTAATCACCCTGACCATTGATGGTGTGGCCCTAGACGCATTCCCTTTTGATTCACCATTTGGCGGGATAAACTTCTTCGGGTACGGTGATGGCCAGACAATAGGCAACTACTACGTAGACGCAATCAATTTGTCTGCTTCTACCCCATCTTCCATTGTCTCTTTGGATAATGATCTGGAATTCACTTTCGGTCCCAACCCAGCAATCAACTACATCAATGTTCAAGGACAACCGAATGACGCTTGGATGCGTATCATTGCCCTGAATGGACAATTGGTTTTGGAAGGACAGTTGAACAATTTGTCCAAAGGAGAAACAATCGAGTTGAACCTCGAAGATGGAATCTACTTCCTAGAACTTACTTCAGGTCAAGAGCGCTCAACGCAACGGTTAGTGGTGAGTCACTGATGACTCCACCGCATTTGAAATTTAAAAAGCCCGCGGTGCGGGCTTTTTTTACGTCCTGATTTTCATATTCGGCATGTTTCTTGTCACCTAGATTTTGTGAACACTTAACCTCCGTTGGCCTTGCGTGAAACCAACCTCCTTTTATTTTTGACCGTGAACATCAAACACACGTACACCATGAATAGGCTTGCCTTTGGCTTAATCGCTGCGTTCGCAACTATGGCTTTGCTCACTGCACCGGCGAATGTAAATGCTCAATCCCCGGATTACATCATCGATGTAACCGTTGAGGGACTATCCAATGACACGGTTTACCTCGCTCATTATTATGGTAACAA
>CAJQKK010000210.1 GCA_905478895.1 uncultured Flavobacteriales bacterium
TCATGCGATTTTTAACAATATCCATCTACCTTTTTTTTATGACCGTTGCCCCCAAGTTAAGTGGGCAATATGAAATTGTAGTTGAGACTTATTCTGAAAACCTCCTTCTTGACCACACGACATATCGATTTTATATCCAATTAGAAAGTCCGTCTCAATCTGTTACAAGCTTTTTCGGCGATTCTGATTTGCCTCTAACAATTATCACTTCGAATGGCTTCTACAATAACGAATATGGAGAAGCCTTCGGAAGCATGATAAACCCCGTCTTTTTCGGGTTTCTCCCCGAGATGGAATTTGACAGTTGGTTGACCATTGGCCTTGATTCATGGCCTGAAGGGGATGAAACTTTTGTCTCAGGACTCGAAAGTTCCTTTCAGCCCTACATAAGTTGTTTTGAAGCATTAAATCCTATGAGTGGTTCAAACGTGCTCATCAATGATGAGACTGGGGGTGTATGGTGGGTTCCGCTGAACTCGCCGAACGGTATTCCGGATGAAGACTTACTTGTCCTGTTTATGCAGATGACCGTGCCTACAGGTGATAATATTTCGGGTATTATAAACTTTTATGAAGATCAGACTTCTCATACATTGGAATTTACGGTTGATGATGGCTGTGAGCTGCAGGGGTGTATAGACCCTAGTGCTTGCAATTATGACAGTGATGCAATCTGCCCAGGTCTTTGCACGTACCCAGATGAGTGTGGAATCTGCGGTGGCCAAGGCATTGAAGATGGAAGTTGCGATTGTGAAGGTTCGGTGCCTGAATTTGGCTACAACTGTGATGGAGATTGTGCCAATGATATCAACGGAAATGGGGTGTGCGATGCATTTGAAACGCTCGGTTGCACAGATTCTGATGCGTGTAATTTTAATCCTGAGGCGACCCTCGAAAATGATGATTGCCTGTATATCGATGAGTGTGGCATTTGTGGCGGTAATTCAGATTGCGTTGGTTGTATGGAGCCCATGGCTTGCAATTATTCTGAAATAGCTACTATTGACGGTGGAACATGTCTATTTCCACTTTCTGGATTCGATTGCAACGGGTTAAGTATGTGTCAAGGGTTGGAAATGATAAACACTAGCGCAAATCAGATTAGTATTGGTCAAAGTGTAATGCTGTCATTCTTGCCTGCAACAACCGGCACGATATTCTCAGCAGAATTGGAATGTGAGCCCGGATCGTCAATCGAATTACCGTCAGTTTTCCATTACAATAATTACAAGCTCCGAGTAACAGGAACATATTCCTATGCTTCCACTACAAGTTCTTGGACTCATTTGGCAGACGCCGCCTACAGAGATGCGAATGACCCGAACAACCTCTGGGGGGCACCATATGTGGGCAATGCATGGCACTTTGATGAAGAGTTTATCAGGCCATCACCAGACATCTTCCAAAGCGATCATAATTATTTTTATGAAATCTCTGATTGGTCATCTCCTCAAGTGATTGAGTTCGTGGGATTCGGATATAATAACAATCTACAGGTTGAGCATTATGGCTTCCTCAACTTTGACATTGTTACGGAAGATGAAATTTCCGTTGCATGGTCAACTGGTGAATCTACTCCCGAAGTAACGCTATGGCCTACCGAGTCTTTGGAGATTTCGGCAATAATAAATCACGGCGGTGTTCAATGCATTGCGACCACATTTATCGAAGTTGGTCATGAAGGTTGTAAGGACCCGAGTGCATGTAATTTCGATTCTAGCGCGTTAATTTCAAATCAAGCCTATTGCACATATGCCGCAGACAATTATGATTGCAATGGAGTGTGCTCATGTGATTTTGATAATGATGGCGTTTGCGATGGCAATGAAATATTTGGATGTACGGACGAAATAGCTTGCAATTTCGAATTCATTGCAACCGAATCCGATGACTCTTGCGAATACCTCACATGCGCAGGGTGTATAAATCCAGCAGCATGCAACTTTGATGTCGAAGCAACAATTTCGAGTGATTCTTGCCTATTCCCTGAGGAGAATTATACTTGCGCAGGCAATTGCATTTTCGATTCAGATGGAGATGGTATATGTGATCCAAACGAAATAGAAGGTTGCACAGATCAATCAGCTTGTAATTTTGACGATAGCGCCACCGAAAGTAATGAAGCTAATTGCGAATACGCCTTGCCACCTTATGATTGCGATGGCATCTGTATCCAAGACTATGATGGCGATGGCATCTGTGACGAATTGGAAACACCCTCATGCAGCGACCTTGAAGGAGGATTTTCGTATGACACCTACTTGATTTGGCTCGATTTGGAATCCGGCGTATATCCTCAATCTGATACTGCGATCATGGGATTAAACGAATCACTCGATTATGCATTCTGGCTAACAGAATTCATGACAGAGAGTTCAACTGGCCAAGAATTTCCAGTATTGAATTTCCAAATTACGTCCTTGCAGAATAAACCAGCTTGGCTAAACTGTAACCTTCCATCTCTTGAAACAGGTAGCCCCCCGTCAGCAGTTTGCTTAGACTGTCAAGCTCTTGCATTGGAATCAGGTGAGTTTGAAATGACCGTAGCTGGTATATTAACTGTTTCCGTACTAGGCGAGCCGTTTGTACTCGGTAGTTATGAATTCCCTTTTTCTCTTATTGTCAATGAAAATGCTATGCCTATCTCAGGCTGTGTATATGCTGGCGCAACAAATTATCTGGAAATAGCCGAGGTCGACGATGGAAGCTGTCTATTTCAGGGCTGCACAGATGAACTGGCATTAAATTTCAACCCAACAGCAAATATTTCAGATAATCATTGCATTTATGAAGCCGTTAATATCTGTCCCGAGGACTTAGATTCGGATGGACTAGTCGGTGTATCTGATTTGCTGCTATTGTTAGCTGGATTCGGCAATTCATGCCAATCTGAAAATGATGTTTACTCATGCGGTGATCCTCTAGAGTATTTTGGTCATTATTATTCAACTGTCGAAATTGCCGAACAGTGCTGGTTTGCTGAAAACCTTCGAACAGAATTTTACAACAATGGTGATTCGATACCAGGACAATTGAATGATGACGCATGGACGACTACAATTGAAGGCGCTCAGACTGTTTACGGAGAAGGAAATTCAGAAGTGATCGATGGCAGTGATGATGAGGAAATGAACCTTAATGACTTTGGTCGACTCTACAACTGGCACAGTGTTGGGGATGTCCGTGGGCTTTGTCCAAGTGGGTGGCACGTTCCAGCAGATGATGAATTCATAGACTTGGAATTAGCGCTAGGGATGACCTATGCCGATGCCATTCAAACTCAATATCGAGGAACGGATCAGGGGTTAGAAATGAAGTCGTCACAATCTGATAACCCTGATTGGGATGGAACCAATACCAGCGGATTCTCTTCTTTAGGTGGTGGTTCAAGAAGCCATGCATCTGGAGATTTTCGATATGCTGAGATTTATGGCAACTTGTGGACATCAACTGTAAACCCTAGCTACGATGGGGCTTGGATACGGGGATGCGACTATGGTGAGTTTAGAGTTTGGAGGAGTCATGGATTGAATTCGAATCATCTCCGTGCGGGATATTCCGTCCGCTGCATCAAAGACACCGAAGAATGAAAAAGCTCTTTACCATTCTGTTTGCTGTTGCGTTGGGGTTGAACCTCAGTGCGCAAGTTCCCAATTACGTACCTTCCGATGGGTTGGTGGCGTGGTATCCGCTGGATGCGGGAACCTACGAGATTTCAGACTTGATGCCATTGCACCCTCCAATAAATTCAGAAAATCGATTTGGCGCTGTTGATGGTAGTACATTCTTCGACGGAAATCAGGAGTTGACTACTCCAGGAATTTCGTACTATGACTTCACAATAAGCACTTGGTTTTTAAGCAATGATGTAGAGGAAGATGTGTGCGGTGGTATAGTCTCACAAAACACAGGACTTGATTGTACACCATTGGTCCACATTGCTGCATGCTACTCTCCGATGGCACTCCATTGTCAAGTGAGAGAAACTAACTGCGTTGCAGACCAAGTGTCTGCTGATTTGAGTCCCTTATTTTGGCAGCACCTTGTTTTTCATCGAGAGGGAAATCTGATTAGAACCTATTTGAATGGGGTACTCGCTGAAGAAGATTCTGCAATTCAAGATGAGATAGCTCCCGATGTGCAGTTGCGAATTGGGGCCATGCCATACGGGGGACAGTTTAGGGGATTCCACGGATCAATCGACGATATCGGAATTTGGAACCGCGCCCTCACCGAAGAAGAAATCTTAGCCCTCTACAACGCTCAATTGCCTGTGCCAGGCTGCACTGATTCGATTGCTTGCAACTTCAATGAAGAGGCTAACATAGAAGATGACAGCTGCGTCTATCCGCTTTTCGGCGAAGATTGTGAAACGGGCGGTGCTGCTTGTGGTGAAGGAACGATTTGGGACGCGAACATTCAAGCGTGCGTCGTTTCCGAATTTTGCCAAGAAGATCTGGACGGCGATGGCGTCATTGGAATCAACGACCTGATGCAGTTGCTTTCATCCTTTGGAACGATGTGTGAGGAACCTGAAACAGTTGAATTCACTTGCGGCGATGCAATGAACTACCACGGCTACGATTACGCTACGGTGCAGATTGGGGAGCAGTGCTGGTTTGCGGAGAATCTTCGGACGGAGCTGTACCAGAATGGGGACACGATACCTGCGAACTACATCGATAGTGAATGGTTTGGCACCACGAACGGGGTTGTGACGGTGTACGGAGAGAATGGATTGTGCTATGGACATTCCCCTGATGGCGATGCGTGTGATCCCGAATGGTCACTCAATGAATACGGCCGCCTCTACAATCGGTATGCGGTAGACGATGAACGGGGTTTGTGCCCAAGCGGTTGGCACGTGTCCACGGATGAGGGGTGGATGATACTTGAGATGGAGCTAGGTATGAGCAATTCCGATGCTAATAGCACTGGCTATCGGGGGACCGATCAAGGCACCCAAATGAAAACTACCTACGGGTGGGCTGTTGGAGGCAATGGTATCAACACCAGTGGTTTTTCAGGTTTGCCTGGCGGTATTCGCACAGCAGACGGGTACTTTGACAACGCGGGTACTTATGGCACCTGGTGGAGTCCCTCCTCGACTGGATTCGGCTCTTGGATTCGAACTTTGTTCTTAGATCATTCAAATATCTACCGCATCGAAACGTTGCCGTGGCATGGCCGTTCGGTTCGTTGCGTTCGGGATTAAAAACGCGGGCTTGTGGGGGCTTGACCCTTTGATTCTTTGTCCTTTCCTCAAGCCGTTGTAAGGCCGTCAACCTCCTTCAATCGTTAGTGGTAAACACTCATTCTTCGATGCTCTTCATGTCATTCATGGGCCTAATTTGAGGCGGTTGATGAACGGTGCAAGGATGAATTGATAGAAGTGACCTGTTGATTTGCGGCCGCTTGTTTTTGCCGAAAAAATTGATTGGGAATGCGAATTCAGGATTGATTCCTTCAATTATTCAACAGCTGCTTTTAGATGGTACACCAAGTGAATGCTTCTTATTTACCAAAGGCGGCGTTACGTTTGTAATTGAAATGTTTCATGTATATTGCCTTTTAAAAATGCATTTAAAATGAGAGAAACTGTCAAACTCATTCTCCAAGGAATTGACAATTCAGGAAATGATACGCTGAAAGGAGTCAAGGTGATCACTTACATTGTCGTTGCGATAATTTTTGGGTCAATTTTCCAGCAAATGTTGATTGGTATTTTTACTCTAATTGAAGGCGGTACACGGGCGCTAACCTCCCAAGTGATGGGCATGTGTATGAATGCTTGGTGGGGAGGAATGAATATGACCAATTACTTTTTGAAACCAACACCTGGCGACTGCGACGGCATCACTACAACTTTTTTTGTCGGTGCCTCAGTTTGTTTTGGGGTTGGCTTTGGTTCGATGCTCTTGATGAGGAATTATTTTTATGGATTGAACAATCGGAGCGGGAATTTCAAAGCCATACTGACTTTTATTATCATTATTCTCATTGTCACGTTAGGAAGATATATTGCGGGTTTTTCTCCAAAGAATGCATATTGGGCATGGCCAGATGGAATTGTCCTCATCATTAATAACATCGTGTTGTTACTTCGTCTTTATGAGTCCACAGACTCAAAAAAAGAAATTAAACGTTGAGCGTTGAGCGAAGGTTTGTGATTGAGTAAATCACATGGAGTTGTTTCGGTTGTCGAACACCGATCGCAAAGTGAAGTACCCTCCGACTGCTGTCAAGGTCAGCACTTCATAAAGGCTGATCCAGGCATCTCTGATTGTGAAGGCCAGCTGCGCTGTCCAGGACAATGACCACTGTCCTCTAACCATTCCGTTGGATTACCAACCGACATCGTAGAAAGGCGTTCGCAAAACCATTCACTTGCAAAGCAATAATCGATGTGAAAAGGCTTCTCCTCATTATCAAGAAATCACTAATCAATCAGAATAAGAAATGCAGTACTGAGTGTTCAATTACACAAATCACCTTCGCACAAGTCATTGAAGTACATGGTCCAATTATTAGTTAAATAAAGTCTCACTATCGCATCGCTGCAGGGCAGATCTTTGTAACCTTCGACTACCTCCTCTTTGTAAATGTCCAAGCATTTGTTCGCGACACTATGACTGTAGTCCTCTCCCATCATTTGATTGGTTAATGCTTCTGCGCATTCACAATCCGAGGGACTGCAGGCAACAAGGGAACTTGCGAGGAACGCAAAAAAAATGTAAACGCTTTTCATATTTTATAGTTTTCTTGATTTTACGATTGCAGATTACAAAATAATAGTCATATTGTCTTATTCTGCATTGACTCATTACAATCATAATCAATCGAATACACCGATACAAACTTGACAGCGTCAACGCGTTTCCACAGTGTGAACGGATTTTAGAGTCCAACAGGATTAGAGGTAAAGAGAATGAATCTTACCACCCAATCGGCTCATCCAACGACTGCACCCTCGGGAAAACATACGGCATCAACTTGACCAGTAACTCCAATCGATCCTTGGCCTCCAACTCATCCAATCGATGAGGGATCTGTTCAATCTCATCATACAGAACATCCTTGAGAGCCGACCGCAATTCTGCAGTCAGTTTGTTGGGAGTTCCTTTTTCCCTTCCCCCGAATTTCTTCCCTGTCATATTCGCCATTCTACTTCTAACTATTATGGTTTAACTCCATATCTATCAACCATTCAATTCCCTTTTGCTTATCCATTTCATCATCG
>CAJQKK010000211.1 GCA_905478895.1 uncultured Flavobacteriales bacterium
ATTTCCATCTAATGGCCACCAATCTACCAAACCCTCGGTCGGCACGTAATCAGGGACTTGGGCATGTGCAACGAGCGACACCGCCCCAAAAAGGAGGAGAAATAAGCGATTCATTTGGCAATGATTTAAATCGAAAATACGAATAATTCGGCTGTTGCCACCATATAAAGTCGAGCGAGTTCCCGCAAGGATTTTAGCGGCCATGGGTATTCTCTCGCATCCTGGGACGGGACACCAATGCTGAGGCACATGGAGGATGGCGATGATTTGCCGTTTTGAAGCGAGGAGTGACGCAGTTTTCACCCCATTTGTTCTGCAATTGTTCTGCAATCCGAAAATCGCGTCCCTCTGAAAAACAAAACAAGGGACGTTAAACCCTTGTTTGTCAGTTGTTTGTAGCCCCGCCGAGAATCGAACTCGGATCTAAAGTTTAGGAAACTTCTATTCTATCAGAAAATCCAGAATCCGTGTTGATAAGGTAGAGGCCAGGGGCAAAGTGACCTGTTGAAATCGTGAACGAAGTTTTCATTTCTCGTGATGACCAGATAATAACACCGTCAGACCGGGCTATCTGAAGACTTGATGGCACTTCAAGTGCAACTTTGACATTGTCACGTGCCGGGTTAGGAAAAATCGTCATTCCCGGCTGAATATCGATTTGGCTGACAGAAGATTGTGTGCCGCATCCATCAAATTCATAAAGAAGACCAACTTCTTCTTCGGTCAACGCTTGATTGAAAATCCGCAATTCATCCATGTCTCCTTGGTAAAACCTATTTGTACTGCCTCCCCTTCGCCCAATAAACAAATCTGAATCATTACCATAGAGGCTTTTGTTGGCTCCTGATAATGATTGCAATGGATATGTTCATGTGGTGGTGGTTTTTGATGGGTTGGCAATGATTCAAATCTACCTGAATGGCCAATTCATTGGTGAGCAAGAGAGTACAGTCACCCAAAGCCTTACTGTCAGTTCAGAAACGGCTGAAGCGCTTGCTGCATTTGGTCCTTGCTGTGGAAGCCGCTGGCCTTCCAAAGCATCTTGCCTTCCTTGAAAATCATCAATGTGGGCACGCTCCGGATGCCGTATGCTTCGGCAAGGGGTTGGTTACGGTCGAGGTTAACTTTCAGCACTTTGGCCGCGTCTCCCATGCTCGCCGAGAGTTTTTCCAACTCTGGGCCCATGGCTTGGCACGGCCCGCACCAATCTGCATATACGTCTACCAATACCGGCGTGACGCCGTTTACGAGTTCCTTGAATGATGCCATTGCTATGATTTTTCGCTGGCAAAATTCCGAAAGACACCGGCCGACCGGGCTGACCATTCGCACAATGAATGGTAAAACCGAGCTCCTGTTACTCCTTTGTCTTCAGCGCAGCTCCCTTTACATCCACCTGAAGGCGCGCTTTTTGAATCCAGAGATACTCCGGCTGAAATCCCTCCGGATCAAAAATACGGTCGTACTCCAGGTGGTACTTGGGATAAACGAAAACGTCCACGTCCGGATACTCATTGAGCAAACGATACTGCATCGTTTCTACCGAACCGCTGTAGGCCGCACCCTCCCAAAGTGCGTTATTCACCGTTCCCATGATGGGCAACGACAACAATGTCCAAGACAGGACCGGACGATCGGACATAAAATCGACCCCCAGGTACTCTCCCAGCACAGCATGGGTTGTCAAACTTCCAAAAAACAATGTCAATACAGGCAAGATACGCTTGATGCGAAAACCGCCCGGCTCAATGAAATGACGCAGCCGGCCTTGGTCGCGTTTGTTTTGGTTGTTGCTCTTAAAGCTTGGGATGCCCCAGAAAGCACGACCGTCCACTGTCATGGTTGGAATTTGCTCAATTTCATAATGTTCCTCAAAAACCAGTGGTTTCGAATCGTTAGCTCCGTGGCCAATTTTCAACGTCGTAGAGCAACCGGAAGCGAGCAGCAGTGAGCCGCTCATCAGGAAAAATAGAAAGCACTTGTTCATGATGAATGATTTGGGTTATTGTGCTAATATATTTATAAAACATAAAGTTTTAAAGTCGTTCCAGAATTTCCTTGACATTCCCTTCAATGGTCTTGCACAGCCCGTCCAAAGGCAAATCGTTATCATCCACCCCAAACGGGTCTTCGATTTCCCCCGCGATCAACTCGACACTCACGAGGATGTAAAAAATCAGCATCACCACCGGCACACTCCACCACGCAAACGTCGCGACAAATCCGATGGGCAGCGTCACCACGTACAGGAAGATGAATTTCTTCAAGAACATGCTGTAGCTGTAGGGAACAGGGGTCTTGAGGATGCGTTCACAGGCACCCAGGATGTCGACCATGCGCTCGAGGTTTTGGGAGATGAGCCAATGCTGTTGGTCCGTGAGTTCGCCGGCTACGAGGAGCGCGGTGGCACGGCGTTCCATCGATTGGGCCCAAGCGTTCGGGACGTGCTGTGCCTGGGCGAGTGCTGCGGCCTCGGGCGGAATGGGTGCCCCGGGCACATTCGGTCGCAGGTGGTCCCGCAGCGCCTTCACAAAGCCCGGGATGGCTTCATTGAAGTGCTCGTGCGCGGATTCATTGGGGGTGAATTCGCGGATGCGCAGCGCGAGCGTGCGTGACACATTCACCAAAGCCCCCCACTGCTTCCGTCCTTCCCACCAGCGGTCGTATGCGGTGTTGGTCCGAAAAACCAAGAACAATGAAAGCACAAAACCCAGCAGCGAGTGCACCACATTGCTCACCTCCATCGGCCGCTCCAACACCTCGAGCTCCACATAGCAAATGCCCGCCGTAAAAGCCCCCATCGCCCCCATCGCCGGAAGCAGCTTGCGAAAGACTTGCCGGCTGTACGCGTGAAAAATGAGGCTAAACCAACTTTTCGGATTGTAGTGGATCATGGCATGAACTTTTGATCAGCCAAATTAGCGGGAATCTGCGGAAACACCCCATGTGCACAACCAAAGCACCGCTGTTTTCCTCACCTTTGAAGCGATGGATGGAATCGGCTATTTGGCGTTGTTCGCTGCATCGTTTCTCTCGGCAACCGTCATCCCGTTCAGTTCGGAGGCGGTGCTGGCGGCGACGCTGCTCGGCGGGGGCGAACCGCTCCTGTGCCTCATCCTCGCAACGGTTGGAAACACGCTGGGCGGGATGACTGGCTATGTGCTGGGCCGGTGGGGAAGTCGCGCGCTCAGCGAGAAGCGGTCCGTACTGAGTGATGAGCGCCGAAAACGGTGGATGGACCGGATCAAACGGCACGGCAGCGTGGCCGCCCTCGGGTGTTGGTTGCCCGGGGTCGGTGATTTCATCGCGGTCGCTTTGGGCGCGCTCCGCGTCAAATGGCTGCCCACGCTGTTTTGGATGGCCTTGGGGAAGGCCGCCCGTTATGCCATCATCCTGGGTATCGTGCCGTTTTCCGCGCAGTGCGGCTTACCAACCGATGCCGACGTTCACGCCGAAACGCAAACCGACACCGTCGGACTCACCGAAGAGTCCGGAAGCGTTGTCGTCATCGTAGTCTGAAACCGTGTTGACCTTCTTGATCTGCGGGCCGGCGAAAATCTCCCACGCGATGTCGGTGTGGCTTTGGTAACCGAAAAGAAGAGCGCCACCGTTTGCCGAGCGATCGAGGATGATGTCCCCCGTATCTTCATTGGTGTTCGTGACGCTTCGGAATCGTCCGGCCAACGCCAAGTATACGCCTTCACATGCCGGACCCTTTGGGTACCAGCGCACTTCAGGAATCGCAATGAATCCCGAGCGGCTCGAGCTGACCAACGTTGTTTGAGCGCCCCCCAGCGAATCGGTGGCAGTCAATTCCGAACTCCCCGTAATGATGCCCGCCGAAAGCTGCACGGAGAAATTTTCATTCAACGCATGCTCGTAGCCCAGCTGGTATTGGCTCGCGAACAATCCAAACGGATTGAACTTCGCAACGTGCGCATAATCTTGTTGGGCAGAAGCCGAGAAAGAGGTGGCAACGGCCATCGCTGTGCACACCAACATCAAGTAAGGGGTGTTTTTCATGGGGCCAATTTAAACGAAACTACCGCAACTCATTGCGGAATGTTCGTCTTTTACGGCAATCCTCCGGATTCGAAATGGTAGCCCCGCCGAGAATCGAACTCGGATCTAAAGTTTAGGAAACTTCTATTCTATCCATTGAACTACGGGGCCATGCCTCTGAATGTGCTAGCGCAGTGAGCTTTTGAATCGCCGGGGCGCTGGTCGGAGGAAGGAAAAAGTGCGCCCAGTAGGACTTGAACCTACGACCAATGGATTATGAGTCCACTGCTCTAACCAACTGAGCTATGGGCGCGCTCTTCGGGTGCAAAGGTAATGCGTTCGCTAATCTTCTTGGGCC
>CAJQKK010000212.1 GCA_905478895.1 uncultured Flavobacteriales bacterium
CAACCAGGCGCCGAGTTGAACAAGAGCCGTTTCCAATGTGTTCCTCATTTTGGTGTGTATCTTCACGCCAAATTTACGTACCAACCTCAGACCGAAAGAAGCAATGGCCATTATGATCACAGACGAATGCATCAACTGCGGTGCATGTGAACCTGAATGCCCCAACAACGCCATCTACGAAGGTGGAGCAAACTGGCAATTTGCAGAAGGCACAGGCTTCCAGGGAGCGGGCGTTCATCCCACTGTCGGTGAAGTACAAGCAGACACCGAGAACGAGCCCGGAAGCATGGACGTCTACTACATCGCACATTCGAAGTGTACCGAGTGCGTGGGATTTCATGACGAACCACAATGTGCGGCTGTCTGCCCCGTTGATTGCTGTGTCGATGATCCCGATCACGTGGAGTCCGAAGAGATTCTGTTGGCCAAAAAAGCCTTCATGCATCTCTGAAGGTTGCAATGAAATCCAATCAAACCCGTTGTAAGCTTATGAGGCTCGGCGCAAAAAAATTGGTCTTCCTGCTGATCTCCTGCTCAGTCTTCTCTGCAGGATTCGCACAAAATCGAAAAGCATCCTCAAAAGCACATTCCCAACAGGAGGCAACGACTATTCCATACTTACTCACGTTGCACGAGCGCATCGTCCAAGCCGCAAATGATAGCGTTCGCCTCCGCGCGCATGAGGACTTGCTCCAAGAAATGACGGCTGCATTCGAAACGACCGACTTTTGGTCGCTGGATTCGGATTCATTGGCGCAGCGGATTGGAATCGTCTCTTCTGGTGAGGGAAAGAATCGCCTGGCAATACTTACCTGGAATGTGGAGTTTGAGGACCGAACAAACGGGTACGGGGGGATCGTGCTGACACGTTCCAGCGACGATGAACAATTGGTGACGCCGCTCACATTCAAAGCTGCTAACTCCCAGCGAAACACACTGGATCCAAAGAACAGATACAGCCCGAAAAATTGGCCAGGCGCCATTTATTATGACATTCTCGCTCGCCAGCAAGGCAATCGGACAGTATACACATTGCTCGGCTGGGACGGCGCCGATGGAACGCGGAATCGTAAAATCATCGAGACGATGAGCGTCAATGGCAATCGCATCAAATTTGGGCTGCCCATCATTGATATCGGAAGAGGATCTGTAAAACGGCACATTCTCGAATACAATGACGCCGTCTCCACGACCCTCAAGTGGCGGGAAGACATGGAAATGATCGTTATGGATCATTTAAGTCCATCCGATCCGTCCATGGCAGGATTTACAGCATTTTACGGACCCGACTTCACTTACGATGGATTTTTCTGGCACCGCAACCATTGGGTTTTGAAAGAAGACATAGAAGTGCGCGATGCCGAACACAACGCGCCGTGGAATAATCCTCGCAAGTGGCGCAGGAGATCGCGCAATTGAGTTACGCTAAGAATCGTATCTTCGTTCGATGAAAATTTCATTTTCGTCACATCTCGTGCTTATTCCTGTTGTGTCTATTTGCTCCGTGCTTTTCAACGAAGCGGCTCGAGCACAAAATGATGTTCCTGTCCCTAGTGAGAATCAAGAATCCCTCAAAGATTCAGTGCAGTTATCCCCGCTATCCTTTGAGGAATTTTTGGCCGATTCCCTCCGAATGGATTCTGCTCGAAAAGTTCAAACAGAACGCCAGGCAAACCTTCGGAAAGAATTGAACGCATTGTCTCGGACAACCTTGGGAGAAGAAGTGCTTGAATGGAGTCATTCCATAGACGTAGAAGTCCTACGTGCCGGAAAAACTGTTGCCCAACGCTTCTGGTTTGATGAGAAACTGAATGACGGTCCATTCCTTTGGCTTGGGGACACACTGCGCAGTGAAGAATGGCTTTGGTTCGATGCAGAACAACGTCGAATGGCCACCTTGTTTTTGAATTCCGGACAAGGGAACTATATATCCAAGCGATTGGCTGAAATGAGCAAAATGATGGGCAACGGCACTGAAATCGCCCCAAAGAAGTCCGACCCATGGCAATTCGTAAAAGAGGGTTCCGAATCATTTTACACGCTTCAAACCGAACAAGGCGAATACCGATTGACTGTCGGAGAAAAAAACCCAACTCAAGCCCGTGCCATGGTCAATTGGCTCAAGTTGCAGCCCATCAAAGGGATCGAGTTGCCTGCAGCGGTTAAAAAGCTCCCCATTCAGTCGCTTTCGCTTAACGACGCCGACGGCAGAACAACTTACGCCTGCAAAGTACTGGTTAAAGTAGATTTAGACCCAAAATTCGCGGTGGATCTGTCGACCATGCATGTCAACGATCCCGAACGAAGCTTGAATGTCATAGCCAAGGAGTGGGCGGAAAAGAATAAGGTGAAAGAAGCGGAAGAGTGATGCTCGGATGGGCTTCGCTTCTCAGCGAAATGCGCGTTCACCAATCCACACTTCCGTTGCCCCGCTCCCATATTCTCTTGGGTCAGCAGAACGACAACTGCAATCCGGGTAATAAGAGTCTACACGGCTCCAAATTTGATGACGCAGCACACCCTGACCAATTCCATGGATGAACACTAACTTTTTCATCCGCTGGCGAATCCCAATTTGGAGCATGCGTTCGAAATGAGACAGTTGGAGTTCGAGCATTGTGGTAGGATCCAATCCCACCTGGGAATCCACAATCGCGTGCATGTGCAAATCAACTTCCATATCAGATCGATCACTCGCACGATCATTCGCCTCTTTGTATTTGGTCTTGAAATCTTTCTCCAATCGCTTTTTTTGCTCCTGTGAAACGTCCTGCTGCACAATTTCAAGCACCGAAGGAACAACACGCTCGTAAGCCATTTTTTCTTCTTTTGCATCTGCAACAATGAGCAGGCGTCCCGATTCGTACGGATACTCAAAGCCATTTTCATCTTCTACCATTACGCTCGTCTCTGAAATGACTTGGGTGACCACCCCTTGGCCCACTTCATCCAAAAAACGAACTTTTGCTCCAACTTTTAGTGCTTTCAATCCCATCTGCGCGAAATTACGCATCCCGCACCTTAAACCTGATGCCATGAGCAGCTCTTTATCCTCATATCGCCTATTCCGACCCAATGCAATCTCTGCTATTTTCACCGTTGGAGCATTGACACTTGCCCCGCTGGTCAGCGGGCAGATCGACATTAAGTCCAAACAACTTTCGCGCATCGATGACGCGATGCTTCGTGCCGTAAGCTCAATGAATCTACCCTCTATATCCGTGGCAATCGTGCAGGACGGAGCGTTGCTCTGGAGCCATTCTCACGGTTTGTTGGATACAGAGGCTCAGGTAAAGGCTACTCCTGACGCCCGCTATGCAGTGGCTTCCAATACCAAAGCCTTCACAAGTGCAGCCTTGGCCCAATTGGTCGATGCCGGAAAAATCAATTGGGACGATCGCGTCACAGACTACCTGCCCAGCTTCAAGCTCTACGACCCTTACGTAACTTCTGAACTGCGAATTCGGGATTTGTTGTGCCATCGATCTGGACTGGCCACGTTTTCGGGTGATTTGCTATGGTACGGTTCCAGCTGGACATCGGACGAAGTATTGCAAAAAGCCCAGTTCCTGAAACCGGTCAGCTCGTTTCGAACGGAATTCGGCTACCAAAACATTCTCTTCATCGCTGCGGGAAAAATCATCGAAGTCGTTACTGGCCAAACCTGGCAAAATTGCATTCAAGACTCCCTACTTTCCCGTATCGGAATGACCCAATCCATTCTCAGCGTGAGTGAGCTGGGAGACGGAGCACCGCAAGCAGTGCCGCACAATGAGACAGCCGATGGTGGCCAAGTACCCATCGAGTGGGTCAACTGGGACAACATGGCCCCTGCCGGGGCTTTGATCGCCAGCGTAGAGGAAATGGCCAAATGGATGATCGTGCAGCTGGATAGCGGCCGGATTAGCAACCAAACCGTTTGGAATCCAGAACGAACACAAGAAATGTGGACCATGCACACCCCCATTCCTGTTTCAAGTTGGTACCAATCGAAATTGCCTTCCATGCATTTTCGCGGTTATGGTCTGGGCTGGGAAATGACCACATTGCACGGTCGGAAAATCGTCGGACATTCAGGAGGTTATGATGGCATGATCTCCCGTCAAATGCTGGTGCCAGAAGAAAAAATCGGCGTGTTCATCGTCACCAATACCAATAGCTCCGTTCCTTGGGCGCTTGGCTACGACATTTTGAACGTTTTGCTCGATCAAAACACTGATTTCAATTTGCTCACTTTCTTGGAAGAAAAGAGAGCTTCCGAGCCTGAAAACAAAGCAAAGGAAGCGACTACACTCGCGTCAACACGCGTCAAGGGCACCGCTCCGTCTCATGCCATAGGCGATTTTGCAGGAGCTTATACCGACCCCATGTACGGCACCATAGAGGTGACGGAAAGTGATGATGGGTTGCAGCTTCAATTCATCCAAACGCCTTTGTTCCGAGCTGAATTGAAACACTGGCATTTCGATACGTTCCAGTTAAATTGGTCCGAACAGATGATGCTACCGAGCGGAATGGTTCATTTCTCCGTTGACGCCGCAGGACAAATCGAATCCCTTGATGTGGATGTTCCGAATCCTGATTTTGATTTCACAGAGCTTCATTTTATTCGCAATGAAACGCCATCAAACGAAGAATAAATCGTACCTTAATCCATTGTTAATGAATTACTTTAAAACCATTATATCAATGTTTTTATCACTAAGGTTGAGGCGGTCACTTCGGAGCATAATGTGTGCGCTTTCGGCAGCGACCCTATTGGTTTCCAGTGCTTTTGCCCAACCCGATGCACCGGAAGGCCTCAACTCGGAGGCGCTAAGAACGTGGCTCAAAGCAGAATGGTACAACCCTTATTTCAATGATTTGGGTTACAACGGTGCACGAACACAAATGTTTGGATACACGGATGAGTTGAACAGTGCCATTCACTGCATTTACACTGGCTTTCAGCAACCATCCGAATTCACCACTTACCTCGACCCTATCAATACAGAGCACATCATTCCGCAAAGTTTCTTCGGTGGAATTTCTCCCATGAAATCAGACTTGTTCAATATTCGTCCTTCCCATGGAAGTGCCAATTCATCACGAGGAAACTCACCCTACAGCGAAATCGCTGATGAAAATGCACAATGGTATGGCACCGACTCGAATGGCGCTTACTTGACGCAAAGCAACGTTCCATCGGACCCCGAGAATTGGTCAAAAAGATCGGGGTCTCTCTGGGAACCCAAGGACGATGCCAAAGGAGACATAGCCCGGAAGGTATTTTATTTCTATACCATGTACCCAACCCAAGCGGGGGACATAGCGACTTTGGGGAATCCGGAAATGTTTTACGCATGGCACTTAGAAGATCCTGTATCTGCTTTCGAAGCCACCCGTAATGACCGAATCCAAGAGGTGCAGGGCAATGCGAATCCATACATCTCACACCCCGATTGGGTGGAAACCGCTTGGTTTTGGTCGGGTGCGGTGATCAATGGATGCACCGATCCCGTTGCCTGCAATTATTTGGAGACGGCGAACACTGACGATGGCACTTGCTTTTACCCTGAAACAGGTTTGGATTGCGATGGAAATACACTTTCAAGCTGTTCTTTGTTTTTCAGTGAGTATGCCGAAGGCAGCTCAAACAACAAATACCTGGAAATATACAACCCCGGTGTAGCGGAAGTCTCATTGGAAGGATACGCCCTCGCCCATACCGTCAATGCACCTGCCGTTCCAGGGACTTACGAAACATGGGTTGAGCTCCCAACCACAGCGACTATTGCCCCGGGCAGCATATTCCGCGTTGTGCACTCCCAAGCCACGCTGGAATTGCTCAACAACGCAGATTTCACCTACAGCAGCCTTTCCAATGGTGACGATGGTTTTGGACTGGTTTACGGTACGCCAACCGATTTCGATTTGTTGGATATCATCGGAGATTGGAACGCAGATCCCGGCAGCGGTTGGCCCGTAGCGGGCGTAGAGAACGCAACGGCTAATCACACATTGATTCGAAAGCCAGATGTATTGGATGGAAACAACGGCGATTGGATTGCATCTGCCGGCACCAATGAAGCAGATTCCGAATGGGTAGTTTTGGAATCCGATGATTGGTCAAACTTTGGGATGCATTCCGCAGATGGAACATGCAGCACTGAAGTGGAAGTCTCAGAAGATGTAATGGGGTGCATGTATGCCGCTGCATGCAATTTTGACCCTTCGGCGACCTTGGACAATGGCGCGTGTGATTTTATCAGTTGCGAAGTTCCAGGTTGCACATACATGGGTGCATTAAACTTTGAGCCGCTGGCCACTTTTGATGATGGAAG
>CAJQKK010000213.1 GCA_905478895.1 uncultured Flavobacteriales bacterium
CCCATTGGATGCAAAAGTCGATTGAATCGAGAACATTTGGAATGCCTTCTGTGATTTTCTGCGCACAGGTGAGCCTGCGAAACGCCCTTAGTCGTTTCGTAATTGCTTCGTTTGCAGTGGTTGTAGGACTCTTTGTTTCGGTCTCCGCGATCGCTCAGGAAGATTTATTTCTGGTCTTTGGATCGGTGAAATTAGAAGATGCCAACAAGCGATTGGAGGGTGTTGACGTCATTGTTTACCAGGATGGTGAAGTCTTTGATCAGCTGAAAACAAATGCCAAAGGGGATTATGATTTTGAACTTCCTCTGCGCCATTTGTACACCTTCAGTTTTGTTTTGGATGGCCACAGCAACAAGCGCATTGAGGTGGACGCATCCGGAATCCCCGAAAGCGTAATTGGAAACCGCAACATGGACCTGGACATGTCCATGCTTCCATTGCCAGAAGGATTCGATCGCTCCATTTTCGAAGATGCTTATGGACGCGGAGAATACGATGCGAACAAGAACACGGTGGTGTTCGATAGCAATTACACCGTTCGAATGCGGAATAAGGTGAATGCGGAATTCAGTCGTTTGGAAAGACTGGCCTCTGAATCTGAGCGGATGCGTGAAAATTTTGAGGATTTTGTTGCGAAAGGAGATCGCTCAAAGTCAAGCAAGGAGTGGCAGAAAGCAATCGATTTTTATGATTCTGCCCTGGCATTATTCCCCGATGAGCAGGAAGTGGTTGATAAGCGATTGCAGGCGCAAAATGCGTTGGATGATGCCAACGCCTCCAACGCTTCAGCGGCCGCCTTTCAGTCCCTGCTCGACGCAGGAGATGAGGCGCTGTCTCGAGATGACTTGAATGGGGCGCGGCAGTCGTTCAATGATGCCAAAACCATGAAGCCGGATGCACGTGAGCCGGAGGATGGCTTGCGCCGAGTGGATGAGCGAGAATCATTCCTGCTAGCAAATTCCGAGGCGGATGAGGAATACCAGGAACTCATTCTCGATGCGGACAAGTATTTCGAGCGCGAGCAGTATGATCGTGCCATTGGCCTGTACAGCGAGGCGTTGGGATTAAAGCCGGACGAACGCTACCCCAAGAACCGGATCGAGGAAGCAGAAACCCGGCAGTCAGATTTGGCTTCACAAGCAGCGGACATTGTTGAGCGCACCATTCAATATGAGGCCTTGATTGATGAGGCCAATCAATTGTTTCGGAAAGACGATTACGGGGCAGCGTTGGTCAAATACGAAGCAGCGGGTCAGCTTTTGCCAGCGGAACGTTTTTGGCAACAGCGGGCAGAAGCGAGCCGCGAGCGGTTGGCAGAAATGGAGTCAGATGCTGCAGAAAGAGCTGCCCGTGAGCAGGCGATCGCTGATCGGGCTGCGGCGAGCGCAGCATTGAAAGAAAAACGCCGGGAATACGACGCCATCAATGATGATGCAGATGTCTTGTTTCGCAATGATGATTATGAATCGGCCATTGCCAAATATGAGCAGGCGTTGGAGGTGTTGCCGGAAGAACGCTATCCGCAGCAGCGAATTACCGAGGCTCGAAAGCGTATCAATGAGGCAGCGGGCTTGGATTCAGCATCGGAAGCCAGAGACGACGAGGCCTTGGTAGCCGATGCGAAAGATTCCCAAGGCAAGGAGCGCGAGTCTAGAAATGAGAAGGATGACCGTGCTGAAAAGAATGACGCCAGAGAAGCGGAACGCTCGGCCGAAGCGGCCCAACGGGAAGCTGATCGTGCTGCGTCTGAAGCACAGCGAGAATCCGACCGTGCAGCTTCCGAAGCGCAGCGTGCTGCCGATCGCGCTGCGTCAGAAGCGGAACGAGAAGCGGGTCGTGCTGAAGCGGAAGCCGATCAAATGGCACGTCTCGCTGCAGAGAATGCGGCCCGCGCAGCCGCGCTGAGTGCGGAAGAAGAATACAACGCGCTCATCCTGGAAGCAGACAATGCGTTTGACGCTTCCAATTGGTCGGAGTCTCGCCGTAAGTATAATTCCGCCCTGAACGTCAAGCCCAATGACCGATACGCTCAGAGTCGACTGAGTCGGATTGAACGGTCTGAATCCAACGCCACAGAAGCTTCAGAGAAGAGCGAAGATGCGGCTGCAAATGCAGCTGCAATGGAAGAGCAGCGATTGCTCGAGGAGCAGGCTTTTGAGTCCCTAATTGAATCCGAGCGATTGGCCGAAGAAGCAGAGCGACAGCGGCGAATGGATGAGGCTGCAGCGATTGAAGAGGAACGCGAGGAGCAACGCCGAAGGCAAACAGAATTGGACCGAAAAAGAGCGGAACAAGTGATGTCCAGGCTCAATGCTAACGAGGAAGATGAGGTAGAGAAATATTTCAGTGAGGCATTGAAAAGTGAGGCATTGGCCCGAAATGCCCAAGTAGAAGCGCAAAAAGAATCGCAGGCCCAATTGATTTCAGCCTCTGCGGCATTGTCCACAGAACGAATTGAACGTGAACGCCAGAAAACGCGGGATCTCGAACGAACGATGCGAAGAAATGAAGCCAGTTCCATTCAAAATCAAGAGGAACGACGGGCGGACGAAGCCTCGGTGCAATCAAAATACCTTGCCGAATCCAATGCGACCCGCCGCCGCTCCAATCGATTGATTCAAAATGGAGCGGATGCTGTGGCCAACGAAAAAGAAAGTCAAACGCGATTGCGTTCAAACCGTGCGCGGGACTACGCTAAAAATGTTCCTGAACTCGAGGCGAAAAAGCGCACGTGGAGGACGTTATTCAAGGGACTCAATCGCGCCGCAGCAGAGACCCGCAGCATTTCAAGTGAACAGATTGCGGCTGCGTCAACCCGTTATCGTGAAATAGGCAGCGGTTCAAGCCAAAGAGCGAAGGAACGGTGGTACAATGTGAGGCGTCAAGCGAAAAAAGCCAGTCAGTCTTTGTCCAAGCGAGAGCGCGAATCTCAGAAGCGCGCGTACGACCGACGGGTAGAAGAGCAGGAGCGCCTTGACAACATGAAGCCACGATCTCCCGAGGATTATACCCTGCCGCTTGAGCATGCAGATGTTTTGCAAGGTGTGAGTGAAGAATCCTATGACATTCCAAATGGCTTGGTGATTGAGCGAACCGTTCGGAATGGGAACAAGGTCATTCGATACCGAAAGGTGGTGACCAAAACGGGTACCTATTACTTCAAAGCTGATCGCAGCATCACTTCGGTGACGTGGAAGCGTGAAACATCAATGGTCTTGGATTGATCATGGCACGCCGTGTTTCAAGGCATCAGTTTTGGACTGCAATGACCATCACATTGGCTTTGCATGCGACCGTCCTAATTATTTTGGCATTTCAGCCTGTTCAACATGGACGGCCCGCTTCGACCGAATTCGTAGCGGTTGATTTTGTGAATGCTTCGGACTTCGAGCCTGCCAAAGAACAGTCCATGGAACAGATGATCCAATCCCGGCTCAATGAGCGTGTGGCCAACCTAACGGCCAATGAACAGTCAGAACGGGTTCAGGATCGCCTTTCAACGGCGAGTGCTCCTGATATTCAAAGTTTAACCGAATCGGTTGAAGCTGAGTTGCGTGCCATGGAGCAGGCTGAATTCGAACGTTTAGCAGCGGACAAAAAGGATTTTGGTCTTGAAGGAGTACCGGACGATGGAGCGAGTGATGCTGTTGAGACACTTACAGAGTGGGACAAACGCTACGACGGTCAGGTTACTGTATCATACGATTTAGGCGGAAGAATACACCGCAACCTGCCCATTCCCGGTTACAAATGCCGGGTGGCCGGCTCGGTGGCCATTGCGATAAAAGTAGCACCCGATGGCCGTGTGATCCAATCGAAAATTGAGTCGGTCGAATTGGGTTCTGTCGCGAACCAAGGAGGAGTTCAATCCGATGCCAGTGGGTGCATTGCACGCGCTGCGCTGGAGAGTGCTGCGGCTTCCATTTTTATTGCCGTGGCCAACCAGCCATCTTCGGGCGTCATCAATTATCGCTTTCTTGCTCAGGACTGAAGGTTGAAAAGTTGCGGCACAGCGTCTGATACTGCAAGTGCATTGAGTAACTTGGTTGTCCGTAATTGATCCTATATCTCGTGGCATATACATCTGAAACCCCCTTGCGATTGGGCATTCTTCGGGAAGGCAAAACACCTCCTGATCAACGTGTGCCTTTGACTCCAGACCAATGTGTGCTCCTTCAGGAGCGCTTTCCAGAATTGGATATAGCCGTTCAGCCCAGTCCCGTTCGAAGAATTCGAGATGCGGAATATGCGTCCGTAGGGCTGAAGATTCAGGAAGACTTGAGTGATCGCGACGTGCTCATTGGAGTGAAAGAGGTGAATGCCGAAGAATTGATCGCGGACAAGACGTATCTGTTTTTCAGCCATACGCACAAACTGCAGCCCTACAATGCAAATCTGTTAGCAGAGATATTGAAGAAGCGCATCCGCCTCATTGACTATGAATTGCTCAAGCGACCGAGCGGCCGTCGAATCATTGGATTTGGACGGTGGGCAGGGCTGGTTGGAGCGTACAACGGTATTCGAGCTTGGGGCGAGCGTACAGGTAGTTTTGCCATTCCCCGGGCCATCGATTGCCTGGATTTGAAAGACATGCTTTCCACTGCGAAAGGAGTAGAGCTTCCAAATGACCTGCGAATTGTTTTGACGGGACACGGCCGGGTAGGACAAGGAGCCAAGGAAGTGTTGGACAAGATGAACATTCGGTCCGTGCACCCCGATGACTTTTTGCGCATGGAATTCCCCGAGCCGGTCTATACCCACTTGGATGTGGGCGATTACAATCGCCGTAAGGATGGCGCTGCGTTCGATATGGCTGAATTTATTGCGGAGCCTATGCTGTTCGAAAGCACGTTTATGCCCTTTGCACAGCGAGGCGATCTATTCATTGCTGGCCATTTTTGGGCGGAAGGATCACCGTTTTTGTTCACGCGGAAGGACATGCGGCACGATGATTGGAACCTCCAAGTTGTCGCGGATATTTCCTGCGATATCGATGGCCCTGTGGCCTGCACAGTTCGCCCTTCTTCCATAGCCGACCCCCTATACGGGTATCATCCGGGAAAGGAAGAAGAATGTGGTATCTCGGATACAGACGGTATCACGGTCATGGCGGTGGATAATCTTCCCTGTGAACTTCCACGGGATGCATCCGATGGATTCGGTCAAGAATTAATGGAACACGTGGTCCCATTGCTCGTACTCGGCGATGCGGATGGCATTCTCTATGGCGCATCTGAAACCACCTTGGAAGGAGAACTCAATGAGCCGTTCCTGTATCTCGCTGATTACGCCGAACAGGGCGAGTGATCCGGCCAAAAGGCGCCTTGGAGGGTGTGCATGATTCAATCTTCTTCTCGCGCCCAAATCCAGCA
>CAJQKK010000214.1 GCA_905478895.1 uncultured Flavobacteriales bacterium
AAAAAAATGAAGACTATGATGCGAACAATTTTAATGGTGGTTTTGGTTGCGATGGGTCTGCAGATGCAGGCGCAAGTGCAAGAGACATTGTGTGATTACACCTACACGGTAGGTACTCAGGATGAGTTTGAAATAGCCATTCCAATAACTGGAAATGTAACTGGAAGTGGTTTACCGGAGATGTCTCCATTGTATGCATACACGTATGTGGGCGAGTACATGATGGAAGACAGTTGTTTTGGCGGGCCTTGCACACACGTCGTCTACAACGCTAGTTTGACTGATACAGTAACAACGTGCATCGATTATACCCTCACAGACTCCTTATCGGGAGAAATGGATACGTTGAACTGCTGCTTTGACTTGGCTTGGGACGTCACGACCGAAACATGGCTCAAATTAAGCAGTTCTGTTGGGATTCAAGAGTTACAAATGGAAGAGGCTGGGGACAACAAATTCTATGATTTGATGGGGAGAGAATTGCCCGAAGCGCCCATTGGTCAGATTTACATTCAAAACAGGAAGCGGTACTTCCGATTTGAGTAAATTGTTCCAAACGCCTGGAGACAATCGTCAAGCCGAATGCCACCTCATTATGCCATTTTAGGAAAATAGGTGGAGCACGGACGTATGTTTGTGCTGATGAGACAAGCTCTCCCAAGAATCGTTGCTGCGCTCCTTTTTATTGGGTGTGTCGTGTTGTCGGGGTTTGCACAGAAGAGTCCGGAATCGAGGGGGTTTTTGAGGAGCTACTTCGACAATGTTCTCGGAGCGAGTGCCGATTCGTCGGCAGCAAAATGGATCAATTATCCTACGCTTGCTTATTCCCCTGAGACCAGTTGGGAAATTGGAGTGTCAAGCTTGTACGTTTATTCTGCCAATCACGACTTGCACAATCGACTGAGTGAGATCAAGTCTTTTGCGTTTGTTACGCTTGAAAATCAATACGGCTTTTGGCTGGACCATGCGCTGTACACGGATCAAAACAAATGGTTCTTGTATGGCAAAGCGCGTTACCAAAGTTTTCCTCTTTTTTACTACGGCATCGGAAGGGGTAGCCCGGCAGAGGTGCAGAGCGTGATCGACGGTGATTACCTTCTCATTCGGGAGCGTGTCTTGCGTGAAACCTTGCCGTCCTTTTACGTTGGCTTGGAGTTCGATTACCAACAGTTGAGTCGTATTCAATTTGTGAGCACGGCCCCAGACTTTATTCCACCCTCCCTTGGGAGTGAAGGTTCCCGCAATCTCGGTGTGGGTTTAGGTCTGGTCTATGACAACATTCACAATGCGCTGAATCCGCGAGAAGGGCTGTATAGCGAGTGGGCTTTCCTGCATTACACCACGGGCTTCGCAAGCGATTTCGACTTCGCCACCTTCCTTGTCGACAACCGCATTTACCGGTCTTTGAGCGAAAACACCGTTCTAGCCGCTCAGGCATATGGTCAGTTCACTGCGGGTGAGGCGCCTTTTAACATGCTATCCCTCATGGGAGGTGAAAGTCTCATGCGTGGCTATTATCTCGGGCGTTACCGGGATCGGAACTTTCTCGGCGCCCAAATCGAATACCGCATCCTGCCATTTTCATTTTCAAAACGGTTGGGAGCCAGTGTATTCATGGCCACGGGCCAGGTTTTTGGAGACGACCGTTCCCTCTCGTGGCAGCATTTTTTGCCGACGGGCGGCGCGGGGCTGCGGTTCTTGATATTCCCGGACAAGGACATCTACACGCGTTTGGATTTTGCTTTCACGCAGGAAGGCAACGGAGTCTACTTCTACATCGGTGAGGCTTTTTGATGGAGCTTCCTCTAGGTCTAGCCGTTTTTGGGAGTAAGCATCTCGCTTTAAAGTTCCTTCTCATCAGGAGGCCTAAATCTCTCTTTCCGAGCGAACTTTACGCACGAATTTTACGGTTGAATTGAGCATTATGGATTCTCTCTCACAAATTGTACTGGGTGCAGCGGTTGGTGAAGCCACGTTAGGACGCCGCATCGGCAACAGGGCCATGATTTGGGGGGCGGTCGCGGGCACCATTCCGGACATGGATGTACTCGGCAAGTACTTTTTGAGTGAGCTGGACAATCTCGCGTTTCACCGCGGAATCAGTCATTCCATTCTTTTTTGCATCGTGGGCGCACTGGTGATTGGTTGGGCTGTCAATCGATTGTACCAAAGCCAGTACCATGCTTGGTTGGCGCTGTTTACCAAGGCACTGGCAGCGATAGTTGTTGGGTTTGTGGTGAATTTTCTTGCTCAGATTTTCGCGCCAGGTTCGTGGTGGCCCGTAATCATCTACATCCCGCTCGTGGCTTTTTGGCTTTGGAGGCATGGACAACGGCGTTATTTTTCAGGAACGTGGGAGGCTCCAGAAGCGGATTTGAAGGGTTGGGTGCTGTTGTTTTTTTGGGGTTTCTTGACCCACGTCTTGCTCGATTGTTTCACGACCTATGGAACCCAGGTTTTTGCGCCGTTTTCCAATCAGCGTGTCGCATGGGGTACCGTTTCTGTGGTGGATCCGCTCTACACGCTGCCCTTTCTCGTTTGCTTGCTTGTCGCAGCGCGATTCGCCCGGAACGATTCCCGTCGGCGGCTGATGAACCTTCTAGGATTGAGTTGGAGTTGTCTTTATTTGGCCATTACGGTGGTGAATTTCACACAGGTTCAACGCACCGTAGCTGACGCACTCCAAGATCAAGGACATAGCCATCAGCGATTTTTAATCACTCCGACCATATTCAATAATGTGCTTTGGAATGTTGTCGTGGATACGGGGGATTCGTTTTTGTTGGCCCAGCATTCGATCTTCGATGAAATCCCACTGCATTTTCAGGCGGTCAGCAAAGGCCATGAACTGCTTCATAACATGGACTCAGATGAGACCATTGACGTTCTTCAATGGTTCAGTGCGGGGTATCTCAATGCGGTGCGCCGCAGCGACGGGGCATTGCAACTGAATGACTTGCGCTTTGGTACATTCTCGGGGCGTGCGGAAAATGCGGACGATTACATCTTTCGATTCG
>CAJQKK010000215.1 GCA_905478895.1 uncultured Flavobacteriales bacterium
ACTTAACCTTGGCATAGGTCTTCTTTCTCGAGGGCTTGGGTTTAGGTTTTACGGCTTTCTCCAACTCCTGCTTTTTAACTTTCCACCCCTCACGAATCCTCACGAAAAACTCCCGCTTCCCTTCGTAACTCAATTCTGCGGGTGAACGCACTTCAAACTCATTGAGCATGCACAGAAAAAACTCTCTGTATTCCCTTTGTAATTTGGATAACCTGCGCTTGCCCATGGAAATTAGTAGTTACGAAAAAAGTTATGATATCGCGCACTTTTTTATCTTAAAATTCATTTTTTTTTATTGTTGCCAAGACAACGGGTTCAAGTGAAATATTGGTCGCCGACTCATTTAATTATAAATATTTTTCAGCTTTTAAGTAGTAGCTTGTTGTCTTCTCGATTGAGTCAGAAAACGATCAACACATTTCAATGAGCTCTAGGAAAAATCAACTTTTGCATTTTAGGTTGGAAGACCACGATGAAAGCCGACCCCAAAGGAACGTGCCACCACCTCAATGCCATCATCCGCAATACCTACCGCACGCCCATGACACGCGGAATGAAGGGGTGCGCGGTTTGGTTTGGGGAGTGAGCGCAGGGCATACAGTTGGCTACATTGAAAACCCAAACTGAATAGCTCAGAAAAAAGATTTCAAAATGGCACAAATCTTCCCACCTATAGAAACCGTCAAGAAACTCAGGCAGAAGCCGACGGAGGGAGAGTTACACATACTGCATCTGCTAAAGGATGCTTTAGATGATTCCTTTGAGGTTTACTTCCAACCGTTTCTGAATGGAGATATGCCGGACATAGTTATAATGAGAAAAGGTTCGGGCGTATATGTAATAGAGGTGAAAGACTGGAATTTGGATGCTTACCAAATCCAACCAGATTTGCGCTGGAATTTGAAATCTAACAATTCAGTCAAACTCATCTCACCCATTGACCAGGTCAACAGCTACAAGGACCAACTTTTTAAACTGCACATCCCAGGACTTTTTGAGGCGAAACTGAGAAACAGAAGCCTTTACGCTATTGTCAATTGTGGTGTTTACTTCCACAAACACAACACTGCTGACAGCCAGAATTTCGTTCAATCCATAGAAGGGGAATTGTCAGACGGTAAAAAACGATGGTACAATACCCAACTGCGCTACACGGATATTTTGGGAAATGATTTGGATTGTGAACTCATTGCCAAAACAATGGCAAATAGGAGGATGGATAAACCTTCATATTTCTTTACGGATGACCTGTACGATCGATTCAAGAGACAGCTGAATCCCCCACTGCATACCATCGAACAGGGTATCCCAATAAATTACTCGAAGGAACAAGCCAAAGTCATCGAAAGCAGGTCAGGATTAAGACAAAAGGTGAAAGGCGTAGCTGGAAGTGGAAAAACAATGTGCCTTGCAAAACGAGCTGTCAATGCGCACCTTCGCACCAAGGAAAGGGTACTGATTCTCACGTTCAATATCACCCTACGCAACTACATACGTGACAAAATCAATGAGGTTCGTGAAAATTTCAGCTGGAAAAATTTTCACATCATCCATTACCACGAGTTCTTCGCGAGCCAAGCACGAAATGCGAACCTCAAAATGCATACTTGGGACGATTTCGATAATCCCGAATTTTTTGCAAAGGTTCGCGGGCAACTTCCCAAGTACTCCGTTGTCATTTTTGACGAAATCCAAGACTTCAAAAAGGTTTGGCAAGATGTGGTGAAAAAGAACTTTTGGGATTCAGAAGGTGGCGAGTTAGTTGTGTTTGGAGATGAAAAACAAAACATCTACCGTCGTACTATGGAAGTCGGCGAACGCAAGCCATACACAGGTATCCCGGGTGCATGGAACTTATTAAAAAAGTCATTCAGAGTATCGAACGAAATTGCCCGACTAGCAGAAAAATTTCAGCGTCATTTCTTCAATAACAGATACGAATTGGACTCAATAGAAACACAGCAAAACCTCTTCGATCAGTCTGTCATCATATATAAGCGATTCGAATCATTCGAGGACTCAAAAATTTTGCAATACATCAACCGGCTTTCTGAAACTTGGGAAGTTCATGAAAATGACATTTGCATTCAGGCAGTTGACGTTCATCCCCTAAGAGAGATAGAAGCTGAATTGCATCAAACCTCTCCTCGAAAAACCAATACCATGTTCGAAACACCCGAAGAATTCGGACTGATTTTAGAACAGAACAAGTGTACGAAGGAGGAATTCTTGGATGGACTCCGAAAGTCAAGGGTCCTCCCACCCTCAAACCTCAATGAAGAGGAAGAGAAAAAATGGAATAACGAAGTTCTAACGTTCAAAAGCATAAATGAAATTCTCGACGAGCTGCGACGGAGCAAGAAATTCAACTTTTGGGCCAACCCTGGATTAATCAAATTGACTACCGTTCATAGCTTCAAAGGGTGGGAGGTTCATACGCTATTCTTACTTATCGGAATGGAAGACGAACAGTCCGAAGTGGGCTCTTTCACTTCGGACGAATTGATCTACACAGCGATTACGCGTTGTCGGTGCAACCTCTGTGTAATCAACGTAAACAACGAGAAATATCATGAATTCTTCTTACACGCGGTAGATTCTTAACGTCAATCCAACTCACCCCCACAGCTCCCTGCTTTTCTCAATCCGGGAGCGGATCTCCTCCACCACTTCGGGAGGCGAGAGCACCACCGCTTTGGGTTGACGCATGAGGATTTGTTGTTTGAACTCCTCGTTGAGGTGCACCCGGTATTTGACGATGGGCCAGTTGTCCGGGCCCCAAAAGCGATTCGTCACTGAAAACGTTCCGTGCAGCGGCTTGGTTCTCTCATAATTCAATTGGTTCGGACTGAAAGCGACCTCGATCGGTTCCGGGCGCTTCATACGCGACGGCGTTTCCCAAACGCCCTCAGGCCAACTCGGCCCCACAAGGTATTCGAACACCTCAGCGTCCCAATCTGCTATGAGACTGGGTTTGTACTCGAGAAGCGGCTGCTCTTCTTTCGACGCCTGTTCCAGTTGGCTCATTGGAATAACACGCACCTCCTGAATCCGATCCAACGCCATCGTGGAATATGGATTGGACTTTCGATACTCGGCAAAATCAGGATTGGGATTGTGCCCAATGCAGAACCACCGGTTGTTGTACTGCTTTAGCAGGTAGGGATGGAAGAAGGCCTCGTATTTGGGTTTTCCAAACGGCTGATACACCACCTGCACGACACGCCGGTCCCCGATGGCTTCTGCCAACACTTCAATGTACTTGGCGCCTTTGTACAATTGAACTACGCTATCGAATAGCACGGGTGCGCCAGGCTCCTCGATGAAGGCGTCGCTGATGGGTTTGGCCTTGGGACTGAACAGGCGGAGGAGCGAATTGAACGGATTGGTTGCGTGCTGCCCCTGGGTGATGAAGCGCATCTGATCCTGCGAAATGAAGCGCCGCAACTTGCGCAGCATCTGTTTGACATCGTTGGCCTCGTCCGGACTGAGCCCGGCGTGATGTCGGCTTTGAAAGGGGTTCTCATAACAATACGTCGCACCTTCTTTGTAACGGCGCTGCACCTTGATCTCAACGCCGAACTCAAGGCGGAGGACATTGAGGTCGGCACGAACGGTCCGCGGTAGTACTTCGGTGAATTCGACTTCAGCTTCAGAAGCGGCAGCCTGCTGGACCAACCGCTCGTTCAGGTCATACGTCAATTCGTCCAACGTCATGGGCGAAGCGCTGGCCTCGCGCAAGAGTTGATCCAAAATTTCTAATCGCAATGCGGGGCGTTTCGATACGGTCATTTTTCAAATTTACATGTTAAATGACATAAATATTGTTATTTGACTTCGAATTCATCTCGGAATTTTGTGGACATGAACGAACAGATATTCGACCACCACGAGAAGGATTGCCCGCGCTGCAACGGAGCAGGGTACTTTCCAAAATTCCGACACATCGAAAACGGCAAATGCTTTCGATGCAAAGGATCGGGATTTGCAAGCTATGCCAAATGGCTGCCCATTGAATCCATTCAGAGCATTGAGTTGAAGGAAGGCGCTGAGAATTATCAGGCCAACGTTTTATTCACAAATGGCCAATCGAGGTGGATAGCCATTGTCGGAGGTGCAACAGCTGGAGAAAGACTCTCTCCAGAGACAGCACTCGACGAACTCTCCTTGATGTGCCACAAAGAACACGGCCTCTTCTTCGTGCCGAAAGAATTGCCCTTGATTGACGAGGACTGCGACGACGAGGACTGCTACTACGATGCATACGAGCCAGAAGAAAGGTGGACCGATGAGGACATCTGCAATGCCGCCTTCGACGGACAATGGGACATCTACGCTCACTACTTCGGCTATTGATAGAAGCAGCCAGTACCATTGATCGACAACCACTTGAAACCAAACCCATGAAACGAAACCAATCCAACACCTTCTCCATCGAGAAAGCGGCCGTCGACATTGCCTTCCACCAGTCGGTCATTACGAAACACCAATTGAATCAATTCGAACTGATGCGCCTGGATGCCATGCGCACCCAAAATGGAAACGCAATGGATACCTGCAGAGCCCTCATCGACGACCAGTGGAACGCCATGACGCTGTCGTTGCTCGAACGCGGCTGGCTCCATTGGGATGAAAATGAGCACCTCGCATTGACTCCCAAATCCGTTCGCATCCTCTCCTTGCTCGAAACCTTAATCTGGAAAAACTGAAACCATGACGTATAACACCCTCACCCCTGCCCCTGCCCAATCCACGTGTGCCATAACGCATCACGCCGATGCACGCATGCAGCAACGCGGCATCTCCAAAGAAATGATCAGCTGTGCCATTGAGATCGGCACTGTCTTCCAAAAGCAAGGCATGGACATGGTCGTTGTCCGGAAAAAGGACATCCCCAAATCCATGAGCCGCCAGACTGCCGGCAAACTGACCGGGCTCGTCATCCTGATCAAGGGAGGTGCGGTCATCACCAGTTACAAGCGCGGCCAATGTGCGGTGAGGCACCTCAAAAAGAAGAACAAAAAAGACATGAAAAAGCGGCATCGCCTTGCCGGTTAAATCCAAATTGAAATAACTTACCACGAAACGGAGGGCACCCGCACGCTTTGAACCGTTCGGCGCTTCGCCGAGCTCAGGACAATGTTCAGGGATTCGCTCTCGCTTTGGCCACCTTATGATTTAGGATTTACTATTTCATTAAGGATTGAATAGCTTACACTTATCAGAGATAAGTTTTACTATTTCAATGAATTTAGAAGGCCGGGTGTTCTCCGTTTTTTATCCGAATTCGCACCATGACCCCATTCGAAGAAGTCACCCAATTCATCAATAACGGGCTCTCCGTATTGAAGGAGGACACGCCCAAAAAGCACCGTGAGGTCTTCGAGGTATCGTTGGACCAAATTTTCGGAGCGTACAAGCATTTGGACGAGAGCTACATCGCTTTTGAGATCCCCAAAAAATCGGGCGAAATGCGCCAGATTGAAGCCCCTAATCGAAAGCTGAAATGGATGCAAAAAGGCATCAAGGCGCAGCTCGAGACGCTGTTCGAAGCCGAGCCTGGCGCGCACGGATTTGTACCGGGACGCTCCATTCAATCGAATGCCGGGATGCACGTGGGGCAGTGGTACGTCCTCAACCTCGACATCGCTGGATTCTTCCCGTCAATCAAGCGCGGTCGCGTGCAGACGGTGCTGCAATTGGACCCCATCCGGTTGTCGAAACCCGCCGCGCGCATCCTGGCCGAATTCTGTACCCGCAACCGCGCCCTGCCACAAGGTGCGCCAACGTCGCCGACGTTGACGAATTTGGTCTGCATGAGGCTCGACCGCAAGTTGGAGAAGCTCGCACGTCACTACCGCTGCCGGTACTCTCGCTACGCGGACGACATCACCATTTCCGGCCCCAGCAAGGAACTGATGCACCACTTGCTCGAACGCATCACCAAAATCCTCAAAACCGAGGGCTTCCAGGTGCAAGAAAGCAAGACCCGCATCCTCCCGACCAGCCATCGGCAAGAAGTCACCGGCCTCTCCGTTCACGCCTTTGTGAATTCACCGCGAACGTACCGCCGACACCTGCGCGCTTTGCTGCACACGTGGCAGTCCAAGGGCGTTGAAGCCGCAATGCAATCCGTCCAGATCACGGACGAAACGCAGTTCATCGCCATCGTCCGCGGGAGGCTGCAACACGCCCAACACACCAACAACACCGCTGAAGTGCAGCGCTTGCGCACCACCTTTCACCAATTAACCGCCTGACCCCATGACTCCTGATGACTTCAAAGCCCTCCTCGAGCAAATGGAAGAACGCCTCTCCTGGCAACTCGAAGACCTCAACGACGCCAACCAAGAACTGATTCGGCAATTGAATGAGCGGGAGGAAGCCCCCCCGCCAATGGAAGCGGCGGCTTTGCCATCGTCGGGTGATATTGAACAGGTGAGCATCTACCCACGGTGGGGCATCTCGCAGCGGGCGATCGACTTGTTTGGGTGGATTCCCGACGAGGAGCGGAGGATTGAATACATGTGGCGCTATTCGCAAATCGAATTCGCCCGAGCCAGCCGGCACACGGTGTTGTGGGCAGGACACGTGACCATGCTATTGGAGGGCTTGGCCAAAGATTGCTTGCCGGCGTTGGCGGTGTACTTCAGTGAGAACGAATCAGGTCACAACAGCCCCATTCTTCAACGTTTGTTTGACAACCCAGAGAAACAGGAAGACTATGAAAAGGCGAAGTCGGGAAAATTTGAGTGGCAAAAAACACCGCATT
>CAJQKK010000216.1 GCA_905478895.1 uncultured Flavobacteriales bacterium
CACTCTTCGCCCAGAAACAGGAAAACGACGACAGCGTCATGCCGTCGGCCAACGCGCAAATGGCACGCAACCTGTTCCTCCTCAGCCAACTGTTCGAGCGCCAAGACTGGCGCATCCTCGCCGATCGCATGCTCGCCGGAGCACTCGACCGCGCGAGCTACTGGCCCAGCGCGACGCATTGGGCGGGTTTGCTGCTGTGGCGCACGGAGCCTTTCCACGAAGTGGTGATCACAGCACCTGTTGCCGAAGTTGTCGCCAATGCCCAACACGCTTTGCAAGTGCACTTCCGCCCGCAAACACTTTATGCAGGGGGAGCGTCGGAAAACATTCCGTTGTTGCGTGACCGCCAGCTCGGTGAATTATCTATTTTTGTTTGCAATGATGGGAGGTGTCAGTTGCCGGTTGCTTCCGTTGAAAAGGCGGCTGTGCTGCTGAAGTAATAAGCCTGCACCTTCATCCAATTCTCTGATGGCCCCACTCACAGTCAAATACACCGAAGTCCAATCCCATTCAGGCAATGATGGTGCTCTTCGCGGAAAACTCCGGAGCATTGCCTTGGATGCACTTGGGAGGAAGACGAGCTGGTTTCCGAATGCACAGTTGCGCATGCAACCAAGGGTTCAACTGATTTACATCCATCACATCTTTCAAGATGAGATTGAACACTTTCGAGGTTTGCTGAAACATTTTGCAGAAGAATACACATTCATCTCGTATTCGGAGGCCATCAATCGCATCCAAAAGGATCAGATCGATGGCTGTTACATGGCCTTTAGCAGCGATGACGGATTCAAAAACAACTTGGACGCCGCAAGGGTATTGGAAGAATTCGGTGCCACCGCCTGTTTCTTCCTCAATTCAAAGACCGTCGGGATGACGAATCACGAGGAAATAAAGGCCTTCTGCCAGCAGCAACTGCATTTTCCACCGGTTGAATTCATGAATTGGAGCGAGGTGAATGACTTGAAGCGCCGAGGACACGAAATCGGCTCTCACACCTCCGGTCACTTCGACGTAGGTCGGATGGCAGTCACTGATTTCGTTCACGATCTCAAATCGACCAAAAAGAAAATTGAGATGGAAACAGGAACCATCGAACATTTCGCATTTCCTTATGGCCGTTGGAATAACTTTTCCGCAGAAGCTTTAGCAGCGACGACTGCTGCTGGCTTCACAAGTTGTGCGACTGCCGAACGCGGTTGCCATTTGCCAGGTACGTATTCCGAAAACCCGATGATCTTTCGCGACCACGTTCTAGCTCATTGGCCCTCGCATCATATGGACTATTTTTTCGAACAAAATGTTCGAAGAGCGATGAAACATACAAAGCAACCTTATCCATGAAGTGGAAGGTTGGCATCATTACGAGTTTTGATCGTGGCGTAGCAGCGCATCATCTGCAACGACTGCATGATCTGGTACCCGAGAATTTTGAAGTTGCTTGTGTCATTCAAGCTACGAATCCACCTCCCCGGTCGCGTCAATTCTGGCGCCGTAAAATCCTGAAGTTGTTGCAAATTGGAGTCCTTGGCACCCTCAATGGGATTCGGATGCGGCCATGGTTCAACGCACACGTTGAGGAACACCTCAACATTCGCGAGTTAAAAGCAATCTGCGAAGCAGTCGGTTGCGATCATATCACGGTCGATCAACTCAATTCAGACGAAACTCGGCGTGTTCTTTTGGACAGCTCATTGGACATCGCTATTAGCTTGGGCAATGGGTTCATTGCGCCTTCCGTATTCTCAATCCCACGGCTTGGCATGCTCAACATTCACCATGAAGTTTTGCCTGAGTATCAAAATGCGCAGAGTGTCATTTGGCAATTGTACCACCGTTCAAATCAAACGGGTTACAGCATTCACCAGATAACGAAGAACATTGATCAAGGTCAAATAGTAGATCAGCAAACCATTCCCATTTCTTTTCAAGCTTCCTTGTCTCAAACAATCACTTCCACAATCGGAAATGTTTGGGAGGAGTCAGCGAAAGGTCTGCACCAACTGCTTGAGCATGGACAGGAATTAAAGACCCTGCCCATCGATTCCAACCGCAAAACAGGACATTTCACCACCCCTTCGGGACTTCAGTTCTACAGAATTTGGAGACGCTGGAGAAGACTTAAATCAATGAATCACCGGTAACCAATGCTCTTCAACTCTCCTCAATTTTTGCTCGTCGTAGAATAAACCAATCTATTTCATGTCCTCAATTTGCAAAAAGAGCGTTGTTGTGGTAATTCCTATTTACTCCGACCATCCTTCTAAAAACGAAGTAATTTCGATATCGCAAGCTTTTCAAATTCTTCAAAATCGAATTATTCGAATTTTGCACCCTGTAGGTATGGATATTTCAGCTTATCAAAGCATAGTACCGACGGGAATAAACTCTAAAAACACCATAGAATTTATATCTTTCCCCTCCATTCATTTTATAGACATAAGAAGTTATAACACTTGGCTCCTCACTCCCGGATTTTATGAAAACTTCATCGATTTCGAATTCTTGTGCATAGTTCAAACTGATGTTTTTCTTTTCTCAGACGACCTCAATTATTGGCTAAACCAAAATTGGGATTATATCGGCGCTCCATGGTTCGAAGGATGGGGGGAAGGAAATTCCACAAAGTTTATTGGTGCAGGAAACGGTGGCTTTTCACTTCGAAGAATCAAGCCGACAATCCGTGTGCTAAACAGTAGAAAAAAACTATATAGCCACAAGCATTCGATTAAAAGACTGCTCTACTCTAAAAACAAGAAAGCAGTCTGGAATGATCTCAAACACCATAATTCAACACATTATTCTAAGATTCCAAGCATTAACAATGAAGACAGATGGTTCGCTCAACTCATCCCCACATATTTTCCGGATTTCCAAGTAGCGCCACCGAAAGTTGCTCTTAAATTTTCGATTGAAGTGAATCCTAGGTTCTTAGTCCAACTGAATGATGGAAAGCTACCAATGGGATGCCATGCATGGTGGAAATACGACCCTGAATTCTTATTTCCAATCGTAGAATCCTTCAATCATTATCCAGTATAAGACGATCACTCCTTCACCCAATGCTCTTCAACTCCCCTGAATTCCTGCTCTTCCTGCCAATCGTCTTCGGACTGTATTGGTTTGTCGTGCAGCGCAATCTCAAGGCGCAGAACATGCTGCTCGTCATCGCGAGCTATGTGTTTTACGGGTGGTGGGATTGGCGGTTTTTGGGGCTGATTGCGTTTT
>CAJQKK010000217.1 GCA_905478895.1 uncultured Flavobacteriales bacterium
AACTTTGAGGGTGACGATGGTGACAACGGCGAGTAGGATGCCGACAATCCAGAATCGGGCGGTGATTTTGGATTCGGGCAGATTGAGTTTTTGGTAGTGGTGATGCAGCGGTGCCATCAAGAAGATTCGCTGGCCTGTGCCCGTCTTCTTTCGGGTGTATTTGAACCATCCGACTTGCATGACTACAGAGAGGTTTTCAATCAAGAAAATGCCACACAAAACGGGCAGCAGGAGTTCTTTCCGAATGGCGATGGCGAATGCTGCGATGATGCCGCCAAGAGCGAGACTCCCAGTGTCGCCCATGAAGACTTGTGCCGGGAATGCATTGTACCAAAGGAATGCAATGCAGCCGCCCACAAATGCGGCGATGAAGACCACGAGCTCTTCCGAAAGTGGAATGTATTGGATGTTCAAGTAGTCGGCGGCTACGATGTTGGAGCTGACGTATGCAAGCACGGCAAGTCCAAGTCCAATGATGGCACTTGTGCCCGTCGCCAAACCATCAATGCCATCGGTCAGGTTGGCACCGTTGGAGACGGCGGTAACAATCAGGATGACCAGTGGGATAAAGACAATCCAGCCGAGTCCGACCGCTTGGGGCCCCAACCAGCTGATCAGACGCTCATAATCAAAAGCGTTGTCCTTCAGGAAGGGCACTGTGGTTTCTGAGGATTTTTTGGCCTCCCAAATGGGAAGACCGGCATTGGGTTCGTGCACTTCAAACTCAACGCCTTCAATTGAAGTCATGGTCACTACTTGCCCGGTGAAAATCCGGTCGGCCGGATCTTTGACAGTCACGTCAGGATGCCACCACATGATGGAGCCAACAATGAGGCCAACTCCAATTTGTCCAATGACCTTGAATTTTCCGGCCAAACCGTCTTTGTTCTTCTTGAAGACTTTGATGTAGTCATCAATGAACCCAATGGCGCCGAGCCACACCGTTACGAGCAACATCATTTGGGTGTAGATGTTGGTCAGATCCGCAAATAGTACGGTGGGAATTACGATGGAAGCAAGGATGATCAATCCGCCCATGGTGGGTGTTCCTTGCTTGTTCATCTGGCCTTCTAGCCCCAAGTCACGGACGATTTCTCCAACTTGCTTCAATTGCAACCATTGAATGATGCGCTTGCCAAAGAGAATCCCGATGACGAGCGAGGAAATCAGGCTGAGTGCAGCACGGAAAGAAATGTATTGAAACAGCCCGGCTCCCGGAAAATCCCAGGCTTGATCGATGGAGGTGAAGAGGTGATAAAGCATCAGGCAGTTTTGAATGCGTTGAACAGTTCGTCTCGGTCATCAAAATCATGTCGGACTCCCTTGATTTCCTGGTAGGTCTCGTGGCCTTTTCCTGCTACGAGCACAATGTCTCCGCTCTGTGCAATCTGTGCTGCCATGCGAATCGCTTCGCGGCGATCAGCGATGGCGATGCATTTCTTCGCATCGATGGGGTCCAACCCACTGCGCATGTCGGAGATGATGGCATCGGGATCCTCATTGCGAGGATTGTCCGATGTGAGGAATACTCGATCGCTCCATTGGGCCGCCACTTTCGCCATGACCGGCCGCTTCGTTTTGTCTCGGTTCCCGCCGCAGCCTACGACTGTGATTACCTGGGTTTCTCCGGCGCGAAACGAATCAATTGTCTTCAATACATTGTCTAACGCATCCGGTGTGTGCGCGTAGTCCACCACAGCCGTGATCTCGTTTCCTGCCTGCACCTGTTCGAATCGACCGGGAGGAGGATTCAGCAAAGAGAGGTGCGTCAGGACTTCGAGTTCATCCATTTCCAACTCTCGGGCAACAGCAAATACAGCAAGCAGGTTGTACGCATTAAATCCGCCAATCAGCTTGCTATACAGGTCGTGTCCGTTGATGTGCAGGTGCAGCCCGCCCAATTGATTTTCGACGATTTTCCCCCGGTAATCGGCCATGGAGGTCAAGGCATAGTCGCGGCTTTTGGCTTTGCAGTCATGCACCATATCTGCTCCATGCGCATCGTCTTGATTGTACAGGGCAAAGGAATCAGCATCAAGGGCGTCAAAAAGCCCTTTCTTGGCCTTGATGTACCCATTGAAATCCCCATGATAATCGAGGTGTTCGTGGGTGATGTTCGTGAATACCGCACCCGTAATCTTGGTTCCTGCCAAGCGGTGCTGATGAATGCTGTGAGAGCTCGCTTCAATGAACACATACTTGCATCCGGCATCAGCCATCCTTCGAAACATCTGTTGCATCTGAAGGGCATCGGGTGTGGTGTGGGTCGCGGCAACGGCTTCATCCACAATTCGATTTTCAACGGTTGAGAGCATTCCGGCCTTCCGGTCCATGGATCGAAACAGCCGATGAAGCAAGCTCACAGTGGTCGTTTTTCCATTGGTGCCGGTTACGGCGATGACCTTCATCTGTGCGCTCGGTTCATCAAAGAATTGCGAAGCAATCTGTCCCAATGCTTTGGCGGCATCGTGCACCAATACGTAACTCACTCCTTCCGCAAGATTCTCGGGCATGCGTTCGCAAACAACTGCAATGGCGCCATTTTCGATCGCCTTGCTGATGTATAAAAACCCATCGACCTGGGTGCCTGGAATCGCCACGAACAGGCTGAAGGCACGGGCCTTTCGGCTGTCAAAGGCGAGGTCTTCAATGGCAACATGCGTATTGCCTTGGATTTCTTTGATTCGCGTTCCGTAGAGGATTTCTTTGAGCAGTTTCATGCGTATCAGGACAATTCAAGGGTAATGGCTTGACTCGTTGTGAGGTCAGAACCGGGTGCAATGCTTTGGCGGCGAACCGTGCCCATTCCAAGTGTCTTCACTTGCAATCCAGCGTTTTCTAATAAGTACAATGCATCCCGCAATCCCATTCCGCGAACATCTGGGACGCGATTGGCTTCGATGGATCGGGGGCGTAGCACGGCCACGCTGTCGCTCGTGGTTACGGTGACCCAATCCCCCGAGCTGTTTCCCTGGTAGGGCATTTCCAAAGCTTGGTACAGCTGAATGAGGTCCGTCTGTGCACCATCTTTCGACCCGGGCAGTTTGCATTTTTCAGCCAAGAGTCCAGCACTTGTGGTGTGGAAGGAAGGGTCGGTGGCGTAGACTTTGTTGGCCAGTTCCCGGAATACTGGTCCGGCGATGCTCGAACCGTAATAAACCCCACTTTTCGTGTCGGCAATCACCACGATACAGGAGTAACGCGGGGATTCGGCAGGGAAGTAGCCCGCGAAAGAAGCGCGATAGCGTCCATCGTACCCGTTGGGTCCGGCGATGCGAGCCGTCCCCGTTTTTCCAGCTACGCGGTAGGGACTTTTGGCGAAAACGTACTGAGCGGTTCCGTTTCCTTCGGGATCTGCCACACGCTTCAACATGCTTTGACATGCATCGAGCACACGTTTGGAGCAGATGGATTGCTTGAGGACCTCGGGCTTGAAGACTTTGACGACCTGCCCGTTATTTTCGAGGCGTTCGACCAATTGTGGCCGCAAAGAAGTGCCTCCATTGGCCACTGCATTGTACAGGGTGAGGGTTTGTAGCGGTGTTTGCGTGACTTCGTACCCAATGGACATTTGGGTCAGGGATAGTCCCGACCATCGGCCATCGCCGACGTTTTCATAAACAAGTGGTTGCGATTCGCCAGCCAAACGCACTCCGGTTGCTGACGGCACTCCTATGCGTTTAAGGGCGTCTAAGAAACCTTGCTGATTTTCGCCAAATGCTTTTTTAATGGTCAGCGCAGTACCCACATTCGAACTCACTTCGAAAATTTCAGATGTCTTCAAAATTCCGCTACCGCCTTCATCTGCATTGGAGTCAGACATTCGCTTTCCATAGAAATAAGTCACTCCGTTCCCGGTGTCGATTTCATCCTCGGGCTTGACATCTCCGTCGTTCATTGCGGCCATGAGGCTAGCTAGCTTGAAGGTCGATCCGGGCTCTACGGCCGTGCCAATGGCATGGTTGAAGGATTCGAAATATTCCGCGGGCTCGCCTTCCTGGGGTTCAGATGTTGAGCGCGTGAGGTTGGCCATGGCCCGAATCATTCCGGTTTCGACTTCCATCAAAACCACGGTTCCCCAGGCCGCGTCATGCGTTTGAAGTTGCTGGCGAAGGGCGTTGGAAGCGACGTCTTGGAGGTGCATGTCAATGCTGGAAATCACGTCCAATCCAGCGTGTGGCTCAACGATAAAATCATCGGATACCGGCATCCACTCGCCACCGGCAACGCGGCGTTGAATTTGCTTGCCGACGCTTCCAGACAGCTCGGTGTTCCAGCTGGCTTCTAGGCCAACACGGTTTTCATTTCGGTCGATGCCAATCGTGCGTGAAGCCAAATCACCGAATGGTTTGCGACGCTGTTCAGTTCGAGCAAACGTGAATCCCGATTTGAATCGTCCCCGGCGTATGAAGGGCAATTTCGCGAGGCTTTTTTGCTGAATGTAAGAGGCGCGCCGAGCGATGAGGGTGTTTCGTCGTCCCAGATTGCGACCGTTTCGAAGCACTTCTCGGTATTCTCTTGGACTGCGATCGCCTAAGATTTGACTCAATCCTTGCGACAGGCTATCCAATTCAGCGTCGAATGTGTCCCAATTGATGGCCTCACTTTTGCTGTCCCAACGGACTTCGAAAATGGGGACGGAGGTGGCAAGCACATTGCCGTTGATAGCATAGATTTGGCCGCGTGAGGGAGTGATGTCGCGCACGCTCGATTCGAAGCGTTCACCCACCTCTTTCCATTGCTCATGTTCTGCACTCTGAATCCAAAGGATGCGCCCAAAGATGCTGAAGCCGAGCGCCACGAAGAGCCCAAAAACAAGCCATACCCTCGTGGAGAATTCTTTCCGGTTCTTCATGGCGTGCGTTGTTTTTGCTCCAATAAATAGGGCGGTTCAACGGGTTGATTCAGGCCGATGTTTGCGATGCTCTGCTCCACACGGCTCTGTTGCAATTGGGTTTCAAATTGTGCTTTGATGGTTTTGTATTCGGCACTCAGCTCCTGCAAGTGCCGTTTGTTTTGAATTTTCGCCCGCTCCATGCGTTCAAACTGATACCCCATTGCGATGTATGCAATGAAAAGTCCGCTGATGAACAGGAGGTAGGGGATGTGACGGGTCACGCCTTCTCGTGTCAGGAATTCTCCACTGAGCAAATCCCGAATCAAGGGCGCTATTGCATTCTTTTGACGCCGTTGTTCTCGTTTTTTGGGGTCTTTCTTTCGGCGCGATCGGAAGGCCCAGAAAGATTTTTTGGGCGTGCCTTTTGGTTCTGAAGATTGGTGCTTTGGTCGATTGCGTGGCGCATTGGGATTGATGCTTTTTTGTGCTTTCAATCGTGCGGCTTCTCGTTCCTTTCGTTCTTTGAGTTGCTTCTGTTGCGCGGCCATTTCAGCCGCGGTAAGGCGTCGATTTGCCGGTTTTTTAGATGGCGCATTGTTCTTCTTGAACTTCAATTTCAGGGCGCGGAATGGATTCTTCATGCCGTTGCCTGTTTGATTTGTTCGCTGGTCAAAGCCGTACGCTCTGCAATGCGGAGTCGAGCGCTTCGCGCACGTGGATTGCAATCCTGCTCTTCGCTGTCAGCGATGATGGCTTTTCGCGAGAGAAGGTGGAAAGGGCAAAGGGCTTGTCCCTTGAAGTCACGCGGAATGTTGTCATCGAAATTTCCGGAGCGCATGAAGTGTTTGACCAAGCGGTCCTCCAGGCTGTGGTAGGAAATGATCGCCAGTCGGCCCCCTTCCTGAAGCAATTCAACCGAGGAAAGCAACATCGCTTGAAGTGCGCCGAGTTCATCATTTACTTCAATGCGCAGTGCCTGAAAAACTTGAGCAAAGTACTGGTTCTCCTTGCCTCGCGGTGCGAGCGTGCTCAATGCAGCGATCAACTCGTTGGTGCGCGTGATCGGCGCCTCTTTCCGGGCAGATTCGATGGCGTATGCCGCTTTGTCGGGCCGCTTAATCTCGCCGTATTGACGGAAAACACGGGTCAATTCCGGGACAGTATAGGAGCCAACTACGTCGGCGGCTGATACTGGCTGGGATTGGTTCATGCGCATGTCGAGCGGACCTTCGAACCGAATGGAGAACCCGCGAGATCCGGTGTCGAACTGATGGGATGAAACACCGAGGTCGGCGAGGATGCCATCGACATGTCGGACACCTTCTTGCCGGAGGAAATTGCGCATGTACCGAAAGTTCTCGGGAAGCAGTGTGAAGCGCTCGTCTTGCGGGACATTGTCGAGGACATCGTTGTCTTGGTCCATGCCATAGATGTGTCCGTCCGCATTCAAGGCGTCGAGCATCATACGGGTATGGCCCCCGCCGCCAAACGTAGCGTCCACGAATACGCCGCCTTGCTTGCTACCGACGCCGAGTCCTTCAAGGCTCGCAGGTGCGAGGACTGGGATGTGGTATGCAGCGGCGTCCATGAATCAATTCTCGTTGGAGGGTTCGATGTCCTTGCGGACCTCTTCGGCGAGCGAACCGAAGTCAAAATCTTCCACGTCGTCCAGCACATTGCGGTCGTAACGGTTTTTGCTCCACACCTCGATTTTTTCACCCAAGCCGGATACGATGATTTCATTGTCATTTGGCAATTCAATCCCGGCATGTTCGAGCAAAAGGGCTGGAACGTTGATGCGGCCTGAGCCGTCGAGTTCAACATGGGTGGCGCCCTTCATGAATTTTCGTTGAAACAGTTGGTGTTTTTTATTGTAACGGCTTAAGCGAGACATTTCTCGGTTCACCTTGTCCCACTCGGGTTGGGGGTAGATCACCAGGCATCCCTCGAAAATGTCTCGGTTGACAACAAGTCCATGTTGCAATACGCTGCTCAATTGCTTCCGCAAACGCGCAGGAAACATCAAACGCCCCTTGGCGTCGATTTTGCAATTGTATTCTCCGAGCAGATTTAACATGGTTCTTTTCGCTTTTCAAAATTACCCAAGATTTCCCACTTTCTCCCACTGTATGACACTTTCTCCCACTTTGTGGAAAAGTTGTAAAGGGTCAAATCGTTATAAATGAGTCAGAGCAATGCAAAGCGAAAAAATGACGATTTTGCCGTGATGACGCTATTAACATGTTTTCAACAGTAATTGTGAACACAGAGAGGTGAAACGAAGCTGGACCGTGCACATGCCCCAAGCCAGAATTGCCGTTCCTTTGTGCTTTGCGTTTTAAGAGAGGGTTTACACCAGAGCAATTATGAATACACCAGACATCATTGAGCGGGGCGATTACCGATACATCGAAGCAGGATCGGGAGAGCCGCTTGTTGTGCTTCACGGCCTCTTCGGCGCGTTGAGTAATTTCAAAGACGTATTTGACGACTTCTCTTCACGGTTTCGGGTCATCATTCCGATGTTGCCCATATACGAGCTCCCCATGCTCAAGACCAGCGCCAAGAATTTATCGGAACACATCGAGGGCTTTGTCGACGAGTTGAAACTCGATCGCGTGCATCTGTTGGGCAACAGTCTGGGAGGACACGTGGGGTTGATTTTCACCAAAAACAACTTGAGCCGTGTGGCTTCGTTGAGCTTAACGGCAAGCAGTGGACTGTATGAAAATGCGTTTGGGAATAGCTTTCCACGCCGCGAAGACAAGACATTTATCCGGGACAAGGTGGGGGTGACGTTTTACGATCCAAAGCATGCGACGGATGAACTTGTTGATGAGTGTTTCGAGGCGGTCAACAGCCGGGAGAAAATCCTCCGCATTTTGGCCATCGCCAAAAGCGCCATTCGGCACAACATGGCCAAGGATTTGCCGCAAATGAACACGCCAGTTTGTTTGATTTGGGGCAAGGATGACATTATCACGCCTCCAGCGGTGGCGGAAGAATTTCACGCGGGTTTCCCGGACAGTGACCTTTTTTGG
>CAJQKK010000218.1 GCA_905478895.1 uncultured Flavobacteriales bacterium
TTTGCTGAATGAGTTCCCGCTCGGCAGGGTGTATTTCTCCATCAGCTTGTGCGATTCCAAATAAATATTGCAGCAGGAGGCGACGTTTGGCCACATCCATATTCTGTTTGATTTGGATCGTGACTTCTCGAATTCCGATGGATTGCTTCAACACATCCCTGAGCAGCAATGTCAATTGTGCCCCTTTGGCTTCGCCAAAATTTTTGCGCAGAAACCCTTTGACATAGTCCAATTCAGACTGCAGGATTCGGTCGTCCGCTTTCATAACAGCCGCGCTCAATACCAAGAGGGAAATCGAGAAATCGCCCGCCTGCGTGGATTGGCGGTTCCTGCTGCCACCTCCTGTCCCCGCTTCGTTTTGTGCCAGGCTGCTGTCGGCGAACATTTTTCCAAAGGCAAAGCCCATAATGGCTCCGATAGGGCCTCCAAAGGCCCAACCAATGGCACCTCCAATCCAAGATCCGTAGCGGCTCACGATAGCTCGCCGTATCCCTCCGCGATGAAGGCAGTCAGTTCTTCGCCTTCGAGCAATCCTTGCGACAGTCGTGCCAAATCACCTGCACGCTTGGCTAGTTTTTGCTTGACTTCTTCGTTCTTCTCCGTGAGGATTTTTTGAACGATCGGGTGGTTTGAGTTGACCGTGACATCGTAATTGTCCGGCATCGCTCCAAACATTTGAAAGCCTCCACCGCCGCCGACAGCTTGTTGTTCCTTCATGCGGCGCATGAATTCAGAACGTGTGATGGTAAGTGGCGCAGCGGTTGGAGACATAGCGGTGAATTTAACCTTATACGCATCGCCCGGGAATGCCCCTTCGATGACAGGTTTCAAGGCTTCCTCTTGTTTTTCGTCCAAAGTGCTTTCTGCAGCTTCGTCGGATTCGATTAAGTTGTCCGCTACGTCGGAATCCACACGCTTGAATTGCACATCCGGATATGCTTCTTCAAGCTTCTGGACCATGTGGGCGGCAAGTGGACCTTCCATTACAAGCACTTGGTATCCGCGCTCCTTTGCGGCGGAAACGAAACTGTGCTGTGCCTTTGCATCGGCTGTATAAGGCAGAATGACCTTTCCGTTCTTGTCCTTTTGTGTCTCACCGACCAGCGCAATGAGTTCTTCGTGCGTATGGCAAGTGCCATCGGTGTCCTTGAACAACATGAATTTTTTCGCTCGATCCATGAATTTCTCATCCGTAAGCATGCCGTATTCCACGAAAATTCGGAGGTCATCCCACTGTGAAGCAAAGGTTTCCCGATCCTTTTTGAACATGGCGTTCAACTTATCAGAAACCTTCTTGGAGATGTGTCCGCTGATTTTCTTGACGTTTGCATCTTCCTGAAGATAGGAACGTGAAACATTGAGCGGAATGTCAGGGGAGTCAATCACACCGTGCAGAAGGGTCAGGAAATCCGGGACGATGTTTTCGACATTGTCGGTGATGAAGACCTGGTTGGAATACAAGTGAATTTTATCCCTGCGCAATTCCATTTCTTTCTTCAGTTGAGGGAAATAGAGGATGCCCGTCAAATTGAAAGGGAAGTCAACGTTCAAATGAATATGGAAAAGCGGGTCTTCGAAATTCATCGGATACAAGTCCCGATAGAATTTCTGATAATCTTCATCTTTGAGGTCCGCGGGTGCTTTGCTCCACAAGGGTGATGCCTCATTTACAATTCGGGGCGATACCTTTTCTGTCTTTTTGACATTTCCTTCCTCGTCCTTCTCACCGGTCGGATCATCGACCATTTCGGTTTGGGTTCCGTGGATGATTTCCACCGGCATAAACTTGCAATATTTGTTGAGAATGCCTTGGATTCGTTCATCCGTCAAGAATTCTTCGCTATCATCTGCGATGTGGAGCACGATATCCGTTCCGCGCTCATCTTTCTCAACTTTGTCAATGGTGTATTCGGGGGATCCATCGCAGCTCCACTTCACGGGTTCCGACCCTTCTCGTTGACTCCAGGTGATGATGTCAACGTGTTTAGCGACCATGAATGCGGAGTAAAAACCGAGTCCAAAATGTCCAATGATGGCCGTTTTGGCTTCTTCTCCTTTGTATTTGTCTAAGAATTCGGTTGCGCCAGAAAAGGCAATTTGATTGATGTACTTATTGACTTCATCTTCGGTCATTCCAATGCCCCGATCCCGGATAGTCAGCGTTTTGTTGGTCTCGTCTCGAATGACTTCAATCGACGTATTTCCCTCTACTGCATTGACTTCGCCCAATTTTCCGAGCGTGATTCGCTTTTGGGTGGCATCTACTGCGTTTGATACCAATTCCCGAAGGAAGATTTCGTGATCGCTATAGAGGAACTTTTTGATGATTGGAAAAATGTTCTCCGTTTGGACGTTGATGTTTCCTGTTTGCATGGTTCTAGTGTCTTTGTTGTCGTTGTATCAATCATTGCGCCAATGCCATTTGTGCGCGAAAAACTGACAAACTGACCCTTGAATAATGACGAGTCTCCTAAAATGTCGGTCATGTTGTCGCTTCCAACCTAAATTGCCAATTCAAAACCGAAATCCGAAGCGATGATGCGTCTATTCATTTCCTGTTGTTTCGTTGTTTTTATTGCATTGCAGATTGAAGCACAAACCAACCTGCTCAACCCTGCGAATGATCCGGACTGGTCGGTCTTGATGCAGAGTCCTGCTGCAAGTCCTGAACAAATTCGCACGCAGTTTGAATCACGTTGGGCGGGAAGAGCACGTGTGAAGGGTTCGGGATACAAGCAAGTGGAGCGCTGGTTGCACTTGATGGATGGCAGAACGAATCCAGAGGACGGCAGTGTTTTGGACGGAAATGCCGCTTTTCGAGCCTACAACAAGTGGTCAGAATCCATAGCAAATGGTCGTTCACTCGAAGGCAACTGGAAGGTATGTGGTCCGGTATTGGACGACATTACTACCCGCGACCACATCCGAGGCATAGGTCGCATGAATGCCATTACCTTCCATCCATCAGATGCCAATGTTATTTTTGCAGGTGCTCCAGCAGGAGGGCTCTGGAGAACCTATGACGGCGGACAATCTTGGACATGCAATACCGATGACTTCCCGACTTTGGGAGTCAGTGGCATTGACTTTGCCGCCTCGAACCCAGCAACGGTTTACATTGGCACAGGTGACCGCGATGCGTCAGACAGCCCGGGCATGGGGGTCATGAAATCCGTTGATGCTGGCGAGACTTGGGAATTTGCGAATGACGGAATTTCCGGATATGTCGTGGGAGATTTACGGGTGCACCCTGAGAATGAGGACCAAGTTGTCGCTGCCACAAGCAGTGGAATTTTCAAGACAACGGATGGTGGCCAATCTTGGAATCAAGTCTCCAGCAATACTCAGAATTACAAAGACATTGTCCAGCATCCCACCAATCCGAGCATTATGTACTGCACCGGTAGCGGCCGTTTTTGGCGAAGTGAAGACGCTGGTGATAGCTGGGAATATATCAACGATGGCATTCAACCCAGCACACGCATGGTGATAGCCGTTACCCCGGCAGCGCCTGATTATGTGTACGTTCTTTCAACCGGAACCTATGAGTACCGTGCATTTTACAAATCGACCGATTCCGGATTGAATTTTGAAGAAATGAGTGATGCGCCCAATATCATGGGCTGGAGCGCTTCGGGCGATGGGGAAGGAGGACAGGCATGGTACGATCTCTGCTTGGAAGCCGATCCTGTGGTGGTAGATCGCGTTTATGTGGGTGGCATTCGCATGAAACGGTCCGATGATGCCGGCGTGACGTGGTTGGATATCCAAGACAGCTATTTGCATGTGGATCAGCACGACCTCACCGCCAATCCACATACCAATGAGATTTGGCTTGCGAATGATGGTGGTATCTACCGATATGCCAATAACCAACAATGGGAAGACCGCAGTCACGGGATCATCACCGGGGAGATTTATAAAATTGGTCAAAGTCCTTTTGCGGGCACCAATGCCATGAACGGATACCAGGACAATGGCACTTACTTATTTGATGGGATTCAATGGTCTCGCGGAAGTGGAGGAGATGGTTTTGAGTGCATTTATGACCCCAACGACCCCAACTGGTTCTTTTCTAGTTCCCAGTACGGGCGCATCTACCGCACCGGTCCGGGCATCCAATCCCAGACCATTGTCGCCAATGGCGATTTGGGAATCACAGAAGGTGGAGCGTGGTCCACACCGTTCACTGTATCCGAAGAAGATTCCGAAACCATGTTCGTTGGTTTGCTGAACATTTGGCGATCTATGAATATCAAACATCCGGTGCGGGACAGCATCGTTTGGGAAAAGATTAGCTCAGAATTGGGTGGTTCTGATGCGAATGCCATGCGCGTTGTTCACCGGCATCGCAGCAATGAAAACATTGTCTTTGCCGCGAAAAGCAATCGAAGATTGTTCCGATGTGACAATGCCTTGGCTGAGGCCGATAGCATTGTTTGGGTCAATCTCAGCAACGACCTGCCGCTGAGCTCTAATCCTGTCTTGTCTGTGGAGACGGTGTTTGGAGAAGACAGCACGGTCTTCATTTCGTTTGCGAAGAAAGTCTGGAAATCATCTGATTTAGGTCTCAATTGGGAGGAGTTAGAAGGAGAGTTGTCGGATTTGCCAATCAATTCCTTGGTCTATGATACCACGGGAACAGATGCGTTGTATGCGGGTTCGGACATGGGCGTATTTCATTGGGATGTGCAAGATTCAACTTGGTCCAATTTCTCCAATGGACTTCCGGCATCGGTCCGCATCACGGAATTGGAGTTGTATCCGGGTGCAAGTGTCAATGACCCTCAGCGCCTTCGCGCAGGAACCTATGGACGTGGCATGTGGGAGACGGATGTGCATGGGGAAAGCATCGGGTTCCCGCCGCTGGCCTTTCTTAGCCCAAGTGCGGGCGAAACCGCAATCTATGGCCCTACGGCAGTTGAACTTTCGTTCCGTAGAAATTTAGAGACCATTGCCATGGAGGGCTTGTCCATCGACGATATCCAAGTTGAAAATGCCGTTGTTACGTCCATGGAAAGTGATGGATTGAATTACCTTCTCACCCTCAGTCCGATGGATTACGGTCCAATCCTTCTATCTATACCCGATGCAGCGGCGAATGAAGTGGGTGGGTTCAATTTGGGCAACGTGGGGTCGGATTCCCTTCAGTTGGTTTACCACCCTGCGCCGGATGCCTTCGGTCCATTCGGCCCAGGCGGAGTTGGCAATAGCGAAGATTTAGCCATCTGGCTTCGCGGAGACTTGGGGCTGTATAACAGCGACGGCGAGGCACTCACAGGAGATGAAAGCATTGCGGAGTGGCGGGATGTAGCTTCGGGCAATTTTGTGTCAGCTTTCCAAGACAGTGAAGAAGCCAGTCCCGTCCAGGCGGTTGATGGAATTAACGGTCATGCCGCCATCGCTTTTGATGGAGAAGACGATTGCGTTGTCGCTCCTGCTGTGGAACTGTCGCGAAGCATTTCCGCATTTAGTGTGGTTCGAGGTGCTGGAACTGCGTGGAACGAGCATGGCTGGATCGCCAGTGCGCGTGCATCAAATGGATTTATTTTGCATCCATGGAAAAATCAAAGTTCTTATCAGTCGGTGGTGATTGATGACGAAGGAAATTATGCTCAAGCGACCCCAGTGTGGATTGTCGATGCCTCATTGCCTCAGTTTTATGGTGTGATATACGATCAGTCGGATTGGGACCAGCAATTTTATACCATCATCAACGAAACGCGTCTTCCATTTCCAGGGAGCAACATCGGCGCACGGGCCAATTCAGACTTGGTCGAAGTGCGCTACGGTTGGGATTTTGACAACCGATTTGGTGAGGGCATGATTGCCGAGCATTTTATATACAACCGTCGGCTATTTGAGTCCCATCGCAAAATTGTGACCAATTACGTAGGCGCTCGTTATGCCATGGGCATGGGCAATGCGCAGATGTATTTCCGGTCCATGTACCCGGAAGACGTTGCAGGTATTGGCCGTGAAAGCGAGTGGGATTTTCACGATGACGCCCAAGGAACGGGTGCTGTTCGCATCAGCAATCCATCAGATATGGAAGACGGCGAATACCTATTTTGGGGACACGACGGAGCCGAATTGCAGGTTGTGCAGGCGTATCCATTTCAAACAGAGCGTCTTGATCGGATTTGGGCGATTGAAGAATTGGGTGAGCTTGGGACGGTGGATTTTAAAATTGCAGATGCGGGTGTAGCGGAATTATTTGCATCGGGATCCATTGGCCTCATTGTGGGTGAGGGTGATGCGTTTGATGTCAACAGCCAACCGGCGTTTTATCCCTTGCAAAATCAAGGCGAATATTGGGCAACCAGCATCGATTTTCCTGCGAGCGGAGTGTTCACAATTGGGTTTGATCCCGTGATGGCATTGAACGAATCCATGTCAGAAGCCACTTGGCTGTTGTATCCCAATCCTACCGATGGATTGCTCAATATTCAGGTAAGGCACTTGAACCCGGCGGGTACAACATGCCGAGCGCTTGATTGTGCTGGGCGCATCATACATCAATGGCAATGGAACACAGCACAGAATGAGACCCTGGACGTATCATCATGGTCCAATGGACTGTATGTGTTGGAGTTCACGAAGTCAGGCCAACGCCACACGTTGCCCTTCATGAAGCAGTAATGCACCCTTAGAAATTTGGACGGAGCAGCGACTTGGAGTAGAAGTCATCGATGACCTTTACCACCTCTTCCGCGGTGTCAACGACATGGAAAAGATCGGGATCTCCCGGGCTAATGGTTTTGTACTGATCGGATAGGGTTGTTCTCATCCAGTCAACCAGACCAGACCAGAATTTGGAATCGAAAAGAATGATTGGAACAGGCTCCACCTTGGAGGTCTGCACCAGCGTCAATGCTTCGAATAGCTCGTCCAATGTGCCGAATCCCCCGGGCATGACTACGAATCCCTGCGAGTATTTCACGAACATGACCTTTCTCACAAAGAAGTAGTCGAAGTCGATGCTTTTGTCAGGATCGATATAAGGATTGTTGTGTTGCTCAAAAGGCAACTCAATGTTTAACCCAACGGACGTGCCACCTGCATCCTGTGCTCCTCGGTTTCCGGCTTCCATGACGCCTGGCCCACCTCCAGTGATTACACCATAGCCTCTTTCACTGAGCTGCCGGGCAACTTCACGGGATTGATTGTACACTACGGAGTCCTCACTCATGCGGGCTGAGCCATAGATGCTGATGCAAGGGCCAATGCGTTGCAGCGTTTCAAACCCTTGGACAAACTCGCCCATGATTTTAAAGATGGACCAGCTGTCATTGGTCTTGATTTCGTTCCAGTCGCGTTGCTTCAATCCTTTCTTCATCTCGTATTGCTTCGTTCGTTTAACGATGCAAAATAGGCTTTAAAAAAGGAGCAGTGGCACTGGATTCGATTTTTGCTACTTCCTCCGGTGTGCCTGCGGCCACGATTTGACCGCCGCGCTGACCTCCCTCAGGTCCCAAATCAATCAGGTGATCTGCCACTTTGAGGACATCCATGTTGTGCTCAATGACTAAGACTGTGTTCCCTTGGTCAACCAACCTTTGGAGAACATTGATGAGCATCTGGATGTCTTGGAAGTGAAGACCTGTCGTAGGTTCATCCAAAAGATAGAGCGTACTACCCGTGCTGACGCGCGCGAGCTCAGTGGCCAATTTTACACGCTGCGCTTCGCCTCCAGAAAGGGTAGTGGACTGCTGACCAAGGGTGATGTATCCCAAGCCAACATCTTGCAGTGTTTTCGTAATGCGTTTGAGCTTCGGAAAGGCTTCAAAAAAGGCAACGGCATCGTTAACCGTCATCTCCAAAACGTCGGCAATTGACTTGCCTCGGTAACGCACTTCAAGGGTTTCTCTGTTGTATCGTTTCCCGTTGCATGTCTCACAGGTGACATGCACGTCCGGTAGAAAATTCATTTCAATTGTTCGCACTCCCGCACCCTTACAATCTTCGCATCTTCCCCCGGATACATTGAAGCTGAACCTTCCGGGTTTGTATCCGCGGATGGCGGCTTCTGGCAATTTGGTGAACAACGCCCGAATTTCATTGAAGATTCCGGTGTAAGTGGCCGGGTTTGATCGTGGAGTTCTTCCGATGGGGCTTTGGTTGATGCCCACGATTTTATCGAGGTGTTGCAAACCCGCGATCTTCTGGAAGGGCAAAGGCAATTTGGTCTCTTCGTAATAATGATTGTGGAGGGCGGGGTAAAGCGTTTGGTTAATGAGGCTGCTCTTGCCGCTTCCACTGATTCCGCTGACACAGGTGAATGTGCCGAGCGGTATTTTCACACTTACATTTTTTAAATTGTGCCCGGTAGCACCCGTCAAGCGGATGCTTTTTCGGTTGCCTTTTCTACGCTTCTTGGGGATTTCTATTTTGCGTGCTCCAGAGAGGTATTGGGCCGTGTTGCTTTCGGTGGACAAATGCTGTTTGGGATCTCCTTCGGCGACCACCATCCCGCCATGCACGCCCGCACCTGGGCCAATATCGATGAGGTGATCCGCCTGCATCATCATTTCTTGATCGTGCTCGATCACAATGACGGAGTTTCCGGCATCACGCAATGCCTTGAGACTCCTGATCAAGCGGTCATTGTCTCGCTGGTGAAGTCCAATGCTTGGTTCGTCCAAGATGTATAAGACTTCCGTCAATTTGCTTCCAATCTGCGTTGCCAAGCGGATGCGCTGGGCCTCACCACCGGACAACGTTCTCGAGGAACGGTCCAGCGCCAAATAATCGAGTCCAACATCGACCAAAAAGCCAAGTCGGGCATTGATTTCCTTGAGCGGCTCTTTCAAGATGATGCGCTGCTTTTCATTCAGGCGCTGTTCGATTCCATCAAACCACAAGGCCAATGAGTTTAGGTCCATACGGCCCAGTTCAGCGATGTTTTTACCGTCCAATTTGAATTGGAGACTCACGGGTTTGAGCCGCGTACCTTCGCAGGTTGGGCACGCTTTTTTCTTCATGAATTTGCGGGCCCACCTTCGCAATGGAATGGAGCTGTTCCGATCTGCAGCTCCTTCAATGGTTGCGATCACGCCTTCCCATTGCACATGCACACCTTTTGTTCCGGCCTTTCCCGGGAGGTAAATGGAGCCTTCCGTTCCATACAAAATCTCGCTCAGCACGCGATCATCCAAATCCCGAATCGCTGTTTTTAAAGTGTCTCCTGAAGCCGTTAACAACGCTTCAATGATGCGCATGGTTCGGTTTCCCTTGAGATCACCCAAGGGTGCAATTCCTCCTTTTTTGATGCTGATGGAATCATCCGGGATGATAAGTTCCACTTCCGTTTCGGCGATTTCTCCCAATCCATTGCACCGAGCACAAGCGCCATAAGGGGAGTTGAATGAAAATAGATTGGGTTCGGGGTCAGGATATGCTTCTCCGGTTGTGGGACACATCAGATTGCGACTGAAGTGCCGATAAACAGTAGCGTCGTGCGGTAGCACCCCCATGGTTCCTTTTCCCATATTGAGAGCGGTCTTCACCGATCGCAGCAAACGAGGTTCCTCATCCAGTCGTACTTCTAAGCGGTCCACCACGACTTCGATGTCATGCACCTTGTATCGGTCCAATTTCATGCCGGTTTCGAGTTCGACAAGAACGCCATCAACTCGGGCCCGCACGTAGCCCTGTTTCATCACCGATTCAAAAAGCTCGCGGTAATGGCCCTTTCGGCCTTTGACCAACGGGGCGAGTAGCAATATGCGTTCTCCGTTGAGATCGTTCAAGATTCGATCGACAATTTCTTCGTCGGTGAACCTGACCATGGGTTCACCGGTGTTCAAGCTAAAAGCGTCTGAGGCTCGAGCGAAAGCCAGTCTCAGAAAATCATGCACTTCTGTGATGGTTCCAACCGTGGACCTCGGATTCTTTGAAATGGTTTTTTGTTCAATACTGATCACTGGACTCAGGCCGGTGATTTGGTCCACTGCAGGCCGCTCCAATCCCCCTAAAAATTGCCGTGCATAGGCTGAGAAGGTTTCAAGGTACCGCCTTTGGCCCTCTGCGTAGACCGTATCAAAGGCGAGGCTCGATTTCCCACTTCCACTCACGCCAGTAATCACCACCAGTTGATTCCGTGGAATGCGTATATCGATGTTTTTCAGATTATGCTCGCGGGCACCGGTCACCTCGATGAATGCCTCTTCTGCTGCCGGAACGGTGGTCGTCTTTGGTGCCATGTGATAGCAACAGAATTAGCCCAGTTGGGTTCAATTAATGGCCGTGGGGATCGTCTTTTTCGCCTCGGTGAGGCTGCGAACTTTGAATCCAGTTGCCGCGACGATGAGGGTCATGATCGGGCTTATCCAGTTGAAGATGCAATAGGGCAGGTAGGTCCAAGTGGAGATGCCGAGGATTCCGCTTTGGGCCACGCCGCATGTGTTCCAAGGGATCAGAACGCTCGTCACCGTTCCGGAATCTTCTAGCGTCCTGCTGAGATTTTCAGGGGCAAGCCCTTGTTCTTCGTAGGCATCCTTGAGCATGTTGCCTGGAACAATGATCGCGAGGTATTGATCCGAAGCAAGTACGTTAAATGCGAGGCAAGTACCAACGGATCTTGCGACGAGGCTGAAGGTGGTTCCAACACCTTTCAAAATGGCGTTGGTGATGCTTTGAAGCATGCCCGTTGCCTGCATGATGGATCCAAATATTGTGGCGCATAGGATGAGCCAAACGGTATTGAGCATTCCTGCCATGCCACTTGAATTTAAGAGGGCATCGGCGAGTTCACTGCCTGTGATGATGTGGGTGTCCAGGGCCATGGCTTGAATGCTTGTTTCAAACGCCATCATGGCAAAAGACGCTCCTTCACCCACTGTGCTCTGGTTCATGATGAGGTTGGGCTGGAAAATAATAGCAGTCAATGCACCTAAAATGGCACCAATAAACAAAGCCGCTGCAGCAGGAACTTTTTTAGTGATCATGACAAGGACGGCAATGGGAGCCACAAACAGTCCGGCGTGAATGTTGAAGGTGCCAAAGACAGCATTGCCTAGTTCTGACGCGAAGGAAGCTTCGAAATTTCCATCGGCAGCAGCTCCACCAAACCCTACCACTAAGAAAACAAGCAGAGCAATCACGAGGCTTGGAACGGTCGTGATTGTCATGTAGCGAATGTGCGTGAACAAATCGGTCCCACCAACCGTGGCTGCGATATTGGTCGTATCGCTCAATGGCGACATTTTATCGCCAAAGTAAGCGCCTGAAATGATAGCGCCCGCAATCCACCCTGGACTCAACCCAAGTGCTGTTCCAATGCCGATAAGTGCAATGCCAATGGTGCCAACGGTTCCCCACGAACTTCCCGTAGCCAAGGAGAGAACACCACAAATGATGCACGCCGCAAATAAGAATATTCCGGGCTCCAGCACTTGGAGGCCATAATGAATGAAAGCAGGGATGATGCCTGCCAGAAGCCATGTGCCTGACAGGGCACCAATCATGAGCAGAATCAAAAGCGCCTCAGTAGTTTGAGCCACTGAGTTTGACATGGCTTTGGACATGGTGTCCCACTTCGTTCCTTGAATCATTCCGATGCCCCCTGCCACCAGTGCCGCGAGGAGCATGGCAATCTGGTTGGCGCCATAGGAACTGTCTTCTCCAAAGGCAATGACATCGGCGGCGAGCAGACCGATCAATGCGAGCACGGGCATCAGTGATAGCCCCAAGGATGGCAGTTTCTGAACGCTAGGAGTCACCTTTTTCATGAGTTATGCGTTGGCCTTGATGTCTTCTTCCGATGCTTCTCCTGCAGGATTCAAGGCGGTTTTTTCCATTCGGATTTTTGCTCCATCCACCTGGAGGAGGACCGTGCGTTCATTCATGTCCACGATTTTCCCATGAATGCCACCAATGGTGACAACCTTATCACCTTTTGAGAGTTCTTCACGGAACGATTTGGCTTCTTTCTGTTTCTTGACTTGGGGTCGAATCATGAAGAAGTACATGATTAAGAACATCCCGCCAATGAGGATGAAAAAGCTCATTCCTCCTTCTGCTTGTGCTTGTAAGATGGTGTGGTTCATACGTATGTTTTTTGCGTTTTGTTCTTGGTGTTATCGGCTTGGTCCGATGACGTCGGCCGTGATGATAAGGGTGGTGGTGGAAGGCGTTGCGTTGGAAACGACAAAGATTTCTTTACGGTTTTCACCGGGCCTGCCTTGGCTGTCAAATCGCACAGTAATCTCAGATCCTTGTCCGGGAGCGATCGCAGTCTTGGGCCAATTGTTTGCCACTGTGCATCCGCAAGAAGTGCTGACATCGGCCAACACCAGCGGCGCTTCCCCCGTGTTGTAAAAGGGAAATGTGATTTCCTGTGCATTGCCTTCGGCAATGATTCCAAGGTCAAGAAGGCTGTCGATAAATGTGATGGCCGGCATCGGGCGAGTGCTCCCAGACGCTTGGTCTTGTGCAGAGGCTGCGATGTGCACCAAGGAAGTGGTGACCTCACCACTGGACGGGCTTTGGCAAGCGTACATCAGCATCAATAGACCCACTGCAATCAGGGTTGGTGACGCTTGTAAAGAGCCCATGGGGTGGGCCTTGCGTTTTGTTTTTCCCCACATCATTCGATCAAGCCTCTCCCGGATTTCTTGATGGTTCCATCTTTTTTCAGCTTTGCGAACAATTCATCTAATATGCCATTGATGAAGCCATTGCTCTTTGGTGTGCTGTAATATTTGGAAAGCTCGATGTATTCGTTGAGCGTCACTTTGAGTGGAATCGAAGGAAAGTTCCGCGCTTCTGCCAAGGCCATTTTCATGAGGATTCGATCCATGACCGCGATCCGCTCGAGCTCCCAATTGGCAGCTGCTTCAGTGACCAATTCTTCGTTTTCCTGGGCCTGCGAGAGTGACTTTGAAAAGAGCACCTCAAGGAATTGCTTGTCATCTTCATCCTCCCGCCACAGTGGGAGCAATTCAAAATCGTCAGCGTCTTCCTTGATGGTTTTGATGGTCTTGATTACCATGGATGCAGCCAAGTCCAAATCATCGTTCCAAAAAATGCTCAATTCCTCGAGGTTTTCTTGAAACAACTCATGATTGATCATGTGTTTTCGAAACATGCGAATCAGGCATTCGCGGTCGTGTCGAAAACTCCTTTCTTCCGAATTCATATAATCTGCATATTCCTCATGCTCCGTGAGGCTGCGGAAAATTTTGCGAAGCATTTCTTGGTGCTCGCCCCACCCAACTCCGGTATCCTTCGCGACCTTCTCCAGCATTTTGCTGTTGGTAATGGTGCGCAAAGGGCTGTTGGTTACAAACCGTGTATTGGGATGCAGGTCTTCCGGCGTAGGCAGTTGCTTCTTGCGGCCATTTTCAATTCGCTCGATTGCAAAGCCTTGCATGCTGCCAATCATAAGAAGGAGAAGCACGTACAGCTCCTGCATCTTCTTTATGGAGTGATCCAAAGCCTTTTTGGTCGTTGCGATGTCTTGTTCATCATCCTGGTAGAATGCATACAAAATGTGCAGAATTTTGATGCGGAGGTGGCGTCTGTTGAGCATGTGCGATCGTCTGATACAAAACTAAACATGCAACGCCTTTGAAATGACAACGCAGTTCAAATGATTTGGCAATTTATCTTCATGTTATCAAACAGAACCAAGCAATCTTTGTTATAGCTACAACCACCGGCGAAAATCACACGAATGACCGTTTCAACCTTCTCATCTTCCTTTCACTTGGCGTGCCTGTTTCTTCTGCTTTTTTTCGGATTGCAGTCATGCCAGCAATCGATCGAAGTAGAGCTCCCAGAGGCCCCGGATTTGTATGTTTTGGATGGGAAAATTTTCTCAGGTGAGCCGCCACTTGTATTCGTGGGAAAGGCCCAAGGCTATTTTGATGCCGTAGACGCGAGTTCCATTGCCCAATCGTTTTTGCCCGATGCAGAAGTAGTGATGACCATCGGCGAGGAGGTGTTCCCATTGGTGCCGCTCTGCACGGGCGACCTCACTGGAGTGCTTTTGGAAGAAGCTGCTAATTTGTTGAGCTTGCCGGCAGAATTACTAGCAGCTTTGAATTTGTGCGTATACACCTCCTTTGACGAAAATGCTGTAGGTCAGATTGGCAAGGACCACTTTCTTGATGTGACCATCAATGATCAATCTTTGTCGGCTTCAACATTCATTCCCCAACCCGTTCCACTGGACTCCGTGTGGTGGGTGACGCCCGGAACGCAGGACTCCTTGGGCGTGATATATGCTGCAATGCAGGACCCACCAGTTTCTGGCGATTCATACCGTTGGTTCGCTCAGCGGCTAAACATTCGTCCCGAGTGGGATCCAATGGCGGGTGCAGTGAAGGATCCTGATTACGTGGCCCCGCTTGGTAGTGTTTTTGACGATGCCTTCTTCAATGGGTTGGAGTTTGAATTTTCTGTTTTCCGTGGCGCGGCCGCAGGAAGCACGGCTTGGGATGATGATTTTTCTCAAAGTCCAGAAGCGGGTTTCTTCAAACTTGGCGATACGGTAGCCGTGCGCCTGTGTTCCACTGATCGTGCCGTTTTTCAGGCCCTTCGGAGTTATGAGAACCTCATTTTAAGCCAGGGCAGTCCTTTCGCACTTCCTGCGAATATGACCTCGAATGTAGATGGTGGTATCGGACTTTGGGCGGGCTACGGCATCGCGCAGGATACCGTAATTTGCACCGAATAGAAATTCAAAGACATGAAGCAGGTATTTTCTTTTGTCCTTTTGCTAGGTGGCATGGTTTATCACGCAGCGGATTGTTTCGCTCAGGAGTCGTACATGGTTTGGCCCATTGAGGAGGTTTCAGTGTATGAGTCGGGCGCGCGAATCATCCGAAGCGGATCGGTTCAACTCAACGAAGACGGAAGGGTCAATTGTGTTGTTGGCGCATTGACCAAAAGCATCAGTGCGAATATGCTGCAAGTGAAGATGGCGGATGGTTGGTCATTGGTCAGTAGCCTTCACCGTGAATCCATGGCAAGGGGGGTGAAAAGTGAAGTCGATGCTGCGTTGAAAAATCTCGATCGTGATTTGAAATCCAACCGCGAAACCTATGCCATGCGTACGGCTCTGAAACAGGCATACAGCGAAGAATTGGCCATGATTCAAGCCAATAGAAAGGTCTCAGGAAATGAGCTTTTATTGGTTGAAGACCTGGTGGAACACGCTGATTTTTGGAGAAAACGCGTGACCGAATTGAATTACCTGATGCTGGAGCTCCAACTGGAAATGGAGGAGCTCGAAACGCAAAAAGAAGAAATCAATGGCCAAATCAGGAAGTGGAAGGAAAAAAAGAAAAATCGGGAAGGCCAATTCGTCCTTCAACTTGCGGGTCCTCCAATGGCTCAGGCGAACGTAACAATCCAGTATGTAGTGGGTGACGCATCGTGGTCACCGGTTTATGATGCGAGCGTTGATGCGAATGGCGACATCGGGGTCAAGCGCTTTGCTCGCGTGAAGCAATCGACTGGAAATGATTGGGAGGATGTTCCACTCACCTTTACTGTAGGCCGTCCCATCCAATCGTTGGCCCCTCCGGTAGTTAGTCCGCAGACGCTCAGCATAGCAAGCAGCCAGTCTACAAATGCGTACGAATGGGCACCTGCGATGGAAGCGAGTGAGGATGAGCCACAGCAGAAGCTGCTGGCCCAGAATCGTGAGGCAGTTACTGCCTTGCCTCCAGGCAGTGCATTGGCGCGGTATGATTTTAAGCCGAAAGATTTGGTTTTCGTTGCAGGAACAGGTGTTCCTGAGCGCATATACATCGATGCATTTCCACTCAGTGGAAAGCTGACCTACTTGGCCCTTCCGGCGTTTTCAGATGAGGCGTATCAGTTGGTTTCCGCCGATGCATGGGCGCAACAGAAGATGCTTCCAGGGGCGATGAACATTTCGACAAATGGCATGCACAGAGGATCCTTTCAATTGGAATTGCCAGCCCCAGGAGATACACTCAAGCTGCCTCTTGGGCAAGATCCGCAGGTGCGCTGCTCACGGGAACGCCTCATAGATTTGTGCTCCAGCAGTGTTTTTGGAGGGTCTCGAAAAACCACTCAATCGTTTGAATTGGCGATTGAGAACCAACATGGCCGACCGGTTGATGTGGTCATCGAAGACCGCATTCCAATGGCAAATAGCTCGGACATTGAAGTGGATGTGATCGAACTGAATGGCGGTGAACTGGATCCTGTTTCGGGGAAGGTGACTTGGAACAAGGCGTTGGGTCCGTTTGAGACCAAAACCATCGTGTTCTCCTACACGGTCTCGTTTCCCAAAGGTCACGCCTTGCGCGGTCTGTGATTTAGGATGGCATCAGCCACCTGTGCGGAGGGTCTTCCACTGCCTTGCAATTGATTTCGCAAGGGCTGGAGTTGATCCAACTGTTGCCGACCATTTGAGAGCAATGCTTCGCCATCGTGCAGCTTATTGATGTCCTCGACGAGCGTCCGGTGATCGCAATCTTGTTGAATACGCTCCGGCACGACGTGCTTTTGAAGTAAAATATTGGGTAAGCCGATCCAAGGGGTGCGGGCTAGTAGTTTTGCGATGTGATAGGTGAGGCCACTTGTCCGGTAGCAAATAACCTGAGGCATTCCCAAAAGGGCTGCTTCCAAAGTTGCGGTTCCTGAAGTGACCAATCCTACAGAAGAAGCATGCATCAACGAACGCATGGCTCCGAATCGAATTTCGATGCCCTGATCCGTGGCCAATTGGTAGTCTTCCTTTTCCAACCCCGGCGCACCGGAGACAACAGCGGTGAACTGCGGTAGCTGCTGAGCAGCTTTCAAGAAAACGGGAAGCAGTCGCTCAACCTCTTGTTTCCGGGAGCCAGGTATAAGGGCCAATAGCGGAGCTTGAGATTGGCCATAGCTCGAAATATTTCCGGCATGCTCAGAGCGATTCACGCCCTCCATTGATTCCAATTCAAGCAAGGGGTGTCCGACCCAATTGACATCCACGTCATGATTCGAAAACCATTGTTTTTCGAAGGGTAATATGACATGCAACTGATCGATGTGCTTTCGGATGGTATGCACGCGCCGCTTGTTCCATGCCCACAACGATGGTGAGATGTAATGGTGAGTGGCCAGCCCCATTTGTTTGGCTTTTTTCGCCATCTTGAGGTTGAACCCGGGGTAATCGATGCCCACAAAAACATCAGGTTGATGCGATTGAAGCACTTCCTCGCATTCGCGAAATAACCCTTGAATAGTGCCCAAATTTTTCACGACTTCTAAGAAGCCCATGAACGCCATAGTCTTATAGTGACGGAGCAGTTGGGCGCCTGCTTTCTCCATGTGCTCTCCGCCCCATGCGATTATTTTGAGCCTGGGTTCTTGTTCGCGTAGCGCCTTGATCAGCATTCCGCCGTACAGATCTCCTGACGCTTCTCCAGCGAGCAAGAAGATGCATCGGTGCGTTTCTTGATTCGTGTGTTGCATCGGTATGGTTGGAATTTCAGACGGGCTAGTGCGCTGCAGCTTGAAAATAGATGATGAGCGGAACCGAGACGAAAATAATGGCCAAAATTCCTTTGGCGAGTTTTTCCAAGTTGAAACGCAAGCTGAGCCAAAACAAGCCCACATTGAAAAGAACGCTGATGGTGAGTATGCTGTCTTTGTACAAATTGCTCTCTAAAAAAACATCTTGCACAAAATATTCCATTCGGGTGCCGTTCGCCGTGCTCCACCAAATGGTCATGATTGCAAAACCGATAGCTGTTCCCAGAATACCCGTGATAAGACCGACAATCGGGTGATCTATTTTATTCATTTCAAATCCCATTGGTTCAAGGTTGAAATGGCGTGATGTGCCGTCAAATCAAATTGTGTTGGCACAATGCTCACGTACCCGTTTCGCAATGCCCACTCATCGGTGTCTTCCCCCTGGTCTGGATTGTTGAAGTTTCCAGTCATCCAATAGTAGGTCGAACCACTTGGGCTCGTTCGCTTGTCGAATGCGTCATCCCAATGCCCTGCACTTTGTCGGCAAACCTTCATGCCTTTGATGGATTCAGCCACCAATTTGGGGAAGTTGACATTGAGGCATGTACCGATCGGCAACCCATTTTCAAGCACTTGTTGGGCAATGCGCGAAATGTAGGGCGTTGTGGCTGAAAAATCGGCGTTGGAGCTGTGGTCGAGAAGGCTGAATCCTATGGATGGGATTCCTTCGACAGCCCCTTCAACCGCTGCAGACATGGTACCGCTGTATATAACGTTGATGGAGGCATTGGATCCATGGTTCACTCCACTGACCAAAAGGTCCGGCTTCTGTCCCAGGATTTCATAAATGGCGAGTTTGACGCAATCCACCGGCGTTCCCGATGTTTGCCATGCCTGTTCGACCCCCTCCAATGGAAACGATCGTTTTTCCATGGTCAAAACATCATTGATTGTCACGGCATGCCCCATGCCACTCTGGGCGCGATCCGGAGCAACGACGACAACACGACCAAGCGGCAGCATGCAAGCAGCAAGATGCTGGATGCCATTCGCTTCAATGCCATCGTCATTGGTGACGAGAATGAGGGGGCGATCTGATGAATTGCTCATTTTGCTTCGGGAATCCGCAAAAGCGCATCCATTAGGAAGTCCCAGAACTTCTGAACTGAGCTGATTTGAACGCATTCATCGGGACTGTGCGCGCCACGGATGTTGGGACCGAAGCTGACCATGTCCATTTCGGGATAATTGGTGCCGAGGATGCCACATTCTAGTCCTGCATGGCAGGCCAGCACCCGAGGCGCCTCTCCGTATTTCTCCTCGTAAAGATTCTTCATGGTGGCTACGATGGCGCTACTAGGATTGGGTGTCCACCCGGGGTATTGACCACTGTAATCGGTTTCCAGTCCTGCGAGCGCAAATGCCGCGGCTATGCTCCGGGCATGATCATCCTTTTCAGAGTCGACTGAGCTCCTGCAGAGGCATTGGAGGGAAATGTTTCCATCCTTAACCTCCACACGTGCCAAATTATTTGACGTTTGGACCAAATTTGGAATGTCTGGGCTCATTCGATGAATGCCAACTGGACACGCCTGAATGGCGAGGAAAAGGGATTCTTGCACATCTTCAGGCAAGACAGGATTGCGCGCATCGCCCGCTGAACTGCATGACCAAGCAAGGCTGGGGTCAGTGGTTTTGTATTCTGCAGCAATTTTTTCAAACTCTTCTTGGCAGACTTTTGCGAAAACTTCGCAATCGCTCGCATCCATAATAACCGTGCAGTGCGATTCTCTTGGAATGGCATTTCTCAATCCACCCCCTTCAAGCTTTTCGACACGGAAGTCGACAGCGTCATAAGCCACTAAAAGGAGTCGATTCATCAATTTGTTGGCGTTGGCGATGCCTTTGTGAATGTCCATGCCGGAGTGCCCTCCCGAGCCGCCTGTCAAGGCTACTTGCATTGTTTGTAAACCATCTACAGGTGCCTCTCCTTCAAAGTGCATCTTAGAAGTGACGTCAACGCCACCTGCACAGCCAATGGAAATTTCATCATCGTCTTCCGTATCCAAGTTCAAAAGGATTTGTCCTTCGAGGAATCCTCCTTGCAGACCCAGAGCTCCTGTCATACCGGTCTCTTCATCAATGGTGAAAAGAGCGTCAATTGCCGGGTGTGGAATATCGGTGGAGTCTAAAATTGCTAGAATTGTGGCCACCCCGATGCCATTGTCTGCACCCAAAGTAGTGCCCTCCGCTCGGACCCAATCGCCATGGACGCGCATTCGTATGCCGTCATTGTCAAAGTCAAAATTCGTGTCTGCATTTTTTTGACAGACCATGTCAAGATGGCTCTGCATGACAATCGCCGTGCGATTTTCCATTCCTTTGGTTGCGGGCTTTTGAATGAGTACATTCCCAACGGCGTCAACCTGGGTTTTGAAGCCCCAATCCTCACCAAGACCGATCACCCAAGCACGAACCTTTTCTTCTTTTTTTGAAGGACGGGGTATGGCGTTCAAACGATCAAAAAAATTCCACAGGCTCTTAGGCTCGAGTTGCGATACAGTCATTGTGCTTCGGTTATGTTCATGCAAATTTAAGAATTAAAGCATCGATTCGATTTGAACGGGCAGTTCCTTCTAATTCATTGTGTACCCGCTATTTCCCTTCTAAAAAAGTCAGCGATTGAGCGAGAATTGGGCACTTATCGACGGTTGCACATTCAAAAAGTAAATCCGCAGATGTTTTCGTATCTTGGGACTAACCAAATTTCTTCCTGATGCATAAGTTTTATAAAGCTTTGTTTGCCCTGGCGTTTTTCGTTGTGTCTGAGGCTAACGGACAGTACGCCCTTATTGTTGAGGAGCATGCTACTGAAATTGTAGAGAACACGACTACCTACCGTCTTTACATTCAGATGATGAATGCAGATGATTTCTTGAGTTCCATCTATGGGAATTCAAATTTCCCTCTAGCTCTTCAAAGTACGGATGGTTTTTACAACGATGCCTTCGGGTCGACTCTAGGCTCTGGAATTAATCCACTAATCTTTCCAGCGATTCCAAGTGCTGAAGCGGACAGTTGGGCGACGATTGGTATCGACAGCCAACCCACGGGGAGTGAGAGTGCCGTCAGTGCGATAGAAAGTGATACTCAACCTTGGGTGGCTTGTTTCCAACAGGGAAGTGAGCTCGATGGATCGGACGTTATTATTGACGATGAGACAGGGGGAGCTTGGTATGTGCTCAATGGCAGTTCAAATGGCTACCCTGATGCTGAGAACAATCGCGTTCTGATGGCTCAGCTCACTACAGAAGGAACAATTTCTGGGGTTGTTAACGTCCAGGTCTTTGAGAATGGACTTGGATCGAATTCCATTTATTTGACATTCGGATTCAATGGTGTTGGAACCTTTACTTCAGGTGATGTTCAGGACATCATGGGATGCACCGATCCTGCAGCCTGCAATTATGATTCATCAGCCACTGAGGACGATGGTTCTTGCCTCGAAAATGACGAATGTGGTGTTTGCGGCGGTGATGGCATTGCGGATGGCGCATGCGATTGCGACGGAAACGCATTGGATGCATTGGGTGAATGCGGAGGGTCGTGCACGTCCGATGTCAACGAGAATGGCATTTGCGATGATCTCGAGCAATCGGGTTGCACGGATCTTGCGGCTTGCAATTACGAGGAAGGTGCAGCAGAAGATGATGGAAGTTGCGATTACTGTTCATGTGGGGACGAGACTGGCTCCCTCGCTGGCTACACGATGACCGTTGAGGCTCACGCGGATGATTTGGTGGAAGGGATGACGACTTACCGGATGTATGTTGACATGTTAAACGCTACGGACTATTTGAGTTCGGTTTACGGCAATGCGGACAACACGCTTTTGATTTCGTCGACATCTCCTTTTTACAATGACGTCTTCGGTTCGACTTTGGGTTCTGGGGTAAATCCTTTGATTTTCGGAGCGTTCCCATCGGCCACTGCGGACAGTTGGGCGACGATTGGTTTGGACAGCCAGCCGGTTGGTTCTGAGATTGCGATCAGTGTTGTTGAGAGTGGTGAGCAGCCATGGGTTGCTTGCTTCCAGGCGGGCAGTTCGATTGATGGCAACGACATTGTGATCGATGATGCGACAGGCGGAGCTTGGTACGTTTTAAACGGTGCTCCGAATGGCTTGCCCGATGCTGAGAACAGCCGGGTATTGTTTGCCCAATTGACAACATCAGGAACGATTTCGGGTGTGGTGAATGTTCAGATTTTTGAAGAGGGCGCGGGATCTCAGTCGTTGTACAAGCGCTATGAATTTTCGGGCACAGGAGTTTACACGGCCGAAGGAGAAGGAGGTGGCACGGGTGGCAATGCCTGCGGCTGCACGGATGAATCGGCTTCGAACTATGACCCAGCTGCGGAGTATGACGATGGAAGCTGTGACTATGACGTTCCGGGTTGCACGGATGCGTCGGCTTGTAACTACAATTCAAGCGCCACGACGGACGATGGTTCTTGCCTCGAAAATGACGAATGCGGTGTTTGCGGCGGCGACGGCATTGCGGACGGCGCATGCGATTGCGACGGAAACGCATTGGATGAATGCGGCGTTTGCGGCGGTGAAGGAATTGCGGATGGCGCATGCGATTGCGATGGAAACGTATTGGACGAATGCGGTGTTTGCGGCGGTGACGGCATTGCGGAGGGCGCATGTGATTGCGACGGGAATGGCCCAGAGACTGGATACGATTGTGATGGTGAATGCTTGGTCGATACGGATGGAGATGGAACCTGCGACGAGTTTGAAATAGCGGGATGTACGGACAACACTGCCTGCAACTACGAGAGTGACGCAACGGATAACGATGGAAATTGCGATTACTGTTCATGTGGGGACGAGACTGGCTCCCTCGCTGGCTACACGATGACCGTTGAGGCTCACGCGGATGATTTGGTGGAAGGGATGACGACTTACCGGATGTATGTTGACATGTTAAACGCTACGGACTATTTGAGTTCGGTTTACGGCAATGCGGACAACACGCTTTTGATTTCGTCGACATCTCCTTTTTACAATGACGTCTTCGGTTCGACTTTGGGTTCTGGGGTAAATCCTTTGATTTTCGGAGCGTTCCCATCGGCCACTGCGGACAGTTGGGCGACGATTGGTTTGGACAGCCAGCCGGTTGGTTCTGAGATTGCGATCAGTGTTGTTGAGAGTGGTGAGCAGCCATGGGTTGCTTGCTTCCAGGCGGGCAGTTCGATTGATGGCAACGACATTGTGATCGATGATGCGACAGGCGGAGCTTGGTACGTTTTAAACGGTGCTCCGAATGGCTTGCCCGATGCTGAGAACAGCCGGGTATTGTTTGCCCAATTGACAACATCAGGAACGATTTCGGGTGTGGTGAATGTTCAGATTTTTGAAGAGGGCGCGGGATCTCAGTCGTTGTACAAGCGCTATGAATTTTCGGGCACAGGAGTTTACACGGCCGAAGGAGAAGGAGGTGGCACGGGTGGCAATGCCTGCGGCTGCACGGATGAATCGGCTTCGAACTATGACCCAGCTGCGGAGTATGACGATGGAAGCTGTGACTATGACGTTCCGGGTTGCACGGATGCGTCGGCTTGTAACTACAATTCAAGCGCCACGACGGACGATGGTTCTTGCCTCGAAAATGACGAGTGCGGTGTTTGCGGCGGCGACGGCATTGCGGACGGCGCATGCGATTGCGACGGAAACGCATTGGATGCCTTGGGTGAATGCGGAGGATCGTGCACATCTGATGTTAACGAGAATGGCATTTGCGATGATCAAGAATCGTTTGGATGTACTGATGATGCAGCTTGCAACTACGACTCAAATGCAACGACCGATGATGGTTCTTGTGATTTTTCAAGTTGCTTAGGTTGCCAAGATGTGTTGGCGTGTAACTATGACCCAACGGCTACAGTGGACAACGGTTCTTGTGAGTATCCGACGTCGATTTTCGATTGCTGTGGTGCATGCTTGAATGACGCCGACCAAGACGGCACGTGCGACGAATTTGAAGTTTCAGGATGTACCGACAGTTCTGCTTGCAACTACAGCAACGCCGCAACCGACGATGACGGTTCATGCACATACCCGACCACGGGCTATGACTGCAACGGCAATTGCCTTTTTGATGATGACGGCGACCAGATTTGCGACCAAGACGAAGTGACGGGCTGCCAGGACGACAGCGCGTGCAACTTTGATGCTTCCGCGACGGATGCCGGCTACTGCGATTATGCCGATTCGGGTTACGACTGCAACGGCAACTGCCTCAACGATGCCGACCAAGACGGCACGTGCGACGAATTTGAAGTTTCAGGATGTACCGACAGTTCCGCTTGCAACTACAGCAACGCCGCAACCGACGATGACGGTTCATGCACATACGCAGCCACAGGCTATGACTGCAACGGCGACTGCCTTGTGGACACAGACGGCGATCAGATTTGCGACCAAGACGAAGTGACGGGCTGCCAGGACGACAGCGCGTGCAACTTTGATGCTTCCGCGACGGATGCCGGCTACTGCGATTATGCCGATTCGGGTTACGACTGCAACGGCAACTGCCTCAACGATGCCGA